>NZ_JBRILQ010000041.1:0-42067 GCF_052977045.1 Shewanella sp. 125m-7 | reverse complement strand
CTGCAAGTCCCGTTCTATCTAGCTTTTGCTAAGAGCGAATGGCCTGCTGTGCCGTGTCAGTGGATGCGCATTATAGGAATATCTCAGAGCTGCGCAAGCGCTTTTTTTGATAAAAAATAATGTTTTTTCAAAAATATAACTTAAGCACACCATACACACTAAGTACCCCCAGAGTTATCCACAAAATTGCAGTTTTAGATTACTATTTGCGCTCCGGGATAATGAGTCTAGTACAGTATTTTTGAGTTGCACTAAGTATTTTCAACTAATTTCATATTTAAACCATTTAATCCTGCTTCACTTTACGTATTTAGGCCGCCATAAGGTTATAAAGCCACACTTCATACCGATGACTATACAATGACATGTGTTAACTACAGCCTCCTTTGTTCGGTAGAACACTTGCTCGCTGAATCGTAAAACTAGGTCACTATAAAAAGTGCTGCTATATATAGAAGGGAAATAAACTGACTTGTCAGCTAGATTAATCACGCAGCTACATAACACCGAACTGAAACCCAGACGCTTTTCCACATCCAAGTTAAAAAGCAAACTGACGTAGCGCCATTTATCTCCTATCAAACACCCCCCTAATTACTGCGGGAGATTACAGACTCCATTCAGCTTACCTTAAGACTTTAACCGTTAATCTAGTATTGAAAGGTAAATTTATAGATTTAGAGTGATCCCTATAGCATTGCCGAGATAGTTCACTTCACCCACTAGTTAAGACATGTTTGAATAAATAAAATCATTTATTCTTGCTCGGAGTATTATCATGCACAATAACGTCAAAGCATTGCTTGCAACCACTATGCTGTTTTTTAGTAGCCAAAGTATGGCCAGTGGCGGTTGCGCATTCGATGACAAACAAGCAGGCTTTATGGCCACTTGCAGTGAGGAGAAACAAGAAGTGATTTTAACTGGAACTGTAGAAGCACAGAAAATGGTTACCGAGCTTGCAGACTTTAAAGAGGGTTATGCAGACTATAAAGTTGATAGCGCTGCTATCGCCCCATTAAAGGATATTAGCACTGCGACTGAAATAACCGTGATTATCGGTACATGGTGCTCTGATTGTCACCGTGAAACACCGCGCTTTATCCGTATTATGGAAGAGCTCAATAATCCAAATATCAAAGTGACTTATATAGGTGTGGATAGAGCCAAACAAGATCCTGAAGGCTTAGCCGCTAAATATGAGTTCACGCGTATACCAACTATTATTGTTGAGCAAGACAATAAAGAGGTGGGTCGGATTGTTGAAAGACCTGAAGTATCGCTAGAAGTTGATTTAGCTAACATCTTAAAGTAGTCAGCTAAAACATAAAAAAGGCCGCAAATGCGGCCTTTTTTTATCACTACTACTTTCTAACCAAGATATTCTAAGTTAGAAATCGTAACGAACTGAAGCTCTAACATAACGTGGAGTTTGGAAGCTATCAGAATAACCATAGCGCTCATTCTTCGCACCACTATCAAACTCATACTGCTCATCTACACCTGTTACGCCATCAAAGTTAAACAGGTTAAATACATTCAGCTTGAAGTTAAGGCGACCAGCTTCGTTGAAGTCCACTGTATATGACATATTCAGGTCAATGTTATAAATCCAATCTGTACGCCCCTTGCTACCACGAGGTGCTGCTTCGCCATCAGCATAGAAAGATGAAGCACCATACCAATCACGACCATAACAGGTTCCATCAATTGCCACTGCTTCTACACAATAACCTTGGTCTTCAGGGTGAACACCAAATGCATTAATTGGACGACCTGATTGTAGGTACGAGTTAAAGCCAACGCTGAAATCATCAGTAACGTTGTAAACACCATATAGTTTGAAGTTATGGCGGCGGTCATTCGGCAGGTAGCCATCACCATTATCCATTAGTTCTGGATAATCGAATGATGTAGTCCAGCCTGGGTCGGCCTGCTCGTTATCAGAACGTACTAGACCTTCTGTATTACCTTCACTCTTCGACCAAGTGTAAGAACCATTTAACGTGAAGTCATCAGTAACGTTACCGCTAAAGTTTAACTCAATTGCTTTGTAAGTACGCTCAGCTTCCGGGAAGCCCATCTGGTCGGCGTTAACATTAACGGTTTCTTTAACACCATCACCATCTACGTCATAGTAGATCTCTGTGCCGATACCAGGGTTTGTTAGTGTCGGGAACCAACCACCAACAAAGTAGTCTTCAGCACTGGTCTCACCGTTGCCAGCATGCCATGTATTGGCATCATAATTTTCTAAGATCCATTGGTTCATACCATAGTTAAACGATACATCTTCAATAGATTGTTTAAGATCACGATATACACCACGGATCCCGACAGCCCAGTCATCATTTAGTTGCTGCTGATAACCAAGAGCAAACTCATCAGAATACATTGAGCCAGCTTTGTTATTAAACAGCTGATCTGCATCAGGTACTGAACCGTCAGCAACAACTCGGCGACTAATTTCATCTCCGAGTATTGGAGAACCATCTGCATTAACGCCATCAAGGTGACTAACAATGTGTGAGTCATAAGCAGCTGATGCCATACGTAGATTAGTATTTGGTGATACTGGCTGGAAGTAACGACCGTAAGAAGCGTATAGCTTACTAGCACCGTCACCTAATACATCCCATGTTGCACCTAATCGAGGAGCAAACTGACCATCTAAATCTACGTACTTGTCACCAGAACCGGTAGTATTGCTAAACTCGCTATAACGCACGCCAGCATTAACAGTTACAGTATCAGTTACAGCCCAAGTATCAGAAACATAAAGTGCTGTGTGAACGTTTTCTGTTTCACTATTCTTGCCCCAAATACGTAAATCTGCGTACTCAGTTCCTTCAGTTAGGCCATATGAGTTATCTGGGCCAGCAGCAAAATATTCGTACCAACCATCGCCGTGCGGGGTATAGATATCAGCAATTTCTAAACGCTCATAATCATAACCAGCGCGTAATGTATGATCACCAATAACCCAGTCTAAATCGATTCGGTAAGTGATTCGCTTGTCTTCAGTTTCCGAAGAACCATAGCCAACCCAGTCACCTAAACGCTGCCATGTTCCTGAACGAAGATCCCAATAGGTAGATTGATCTAAAGTGCCAGAGTTATCCTTAGTAGATTGGGTAATCTCACCATACATAGCTGTTAAAGTAATATCATCTGTTAGATAGCCAGTATAAAGGGCATTCCAACCAATTCCACCGTACGTGCTTTCAGTAAGACCAATTTCATCACCGCGCCCACCGTTGTCATCACGCTGATATTCAGATCCTGTATAATCGCCTTCATTACTGAAAGCCATCACACCTAAAGAGTGATCTTCATGGATAAACCAATCAACTTTGGTAAACCAGCGGTTAGTCTTCCACTCATTATCATCAATCTGACTCTCACCGTAACCAGTGGTTTCCTCTTCAAATGGATTCCATAAACCGTAGAAAAATAGTTTGTCTTCAATTAATGCACCTGAAGCCCAAATGTTATATTCAGTTTCTTGCCAATAACCATCTTTGGCTTTTTCAATAGTGCCATCATCTTTCATTCTTAAAGTTGGTTCAGCTAACGAGTCTGGTGCGATCTCTGCTTTTGCACCAAACTGCCATTCATTGTCACCCGACTTAGACACTAGGCTTACAACACCACCGATAAATCGACCATATTCAGCCGATACACCGCCAGTTTGAACTTCGGTTTGCGCAATCGCTTCCCATGGAAGATCGATATCGCCCATACCTTTACGCAAATCAGTTATGTTTAATCCGTTTAGGTAATACCCGTTTTCAGCAACTGATGAACCGCCAATCGAAACACCACCGAAACCATCATCGCCTGCCACAGAGCCTGGAGTAAGTAAGGCTATTGCTGTTGCATCTAATTCAACAGGTAATTGGTTAAGTTCGCTCATAGAGATAACTTGTGATGCTGTGGTACTAGAAGTATCTACTCGACTAATTCTTGCGCCACTAACAGCAATACGCTCAACACCTGAGCCTTCTAAATCAAGAGCAACGTCGAAAGTCAGTGCATTACCCATAGTAACGGCAATGTGTTGCTCTTTTACTTGGTAATAGCCGTCTTTAGAAATGGTTACAGTATATTTACCAATCGGCAGACCTTTAAGAGAGAAACTACCGTTTGAACCAGTAGTCGTTTCTCTCACAATACCTTTTGATTCATGCTTAATAATAACTGTTGCATTACTAAGATTTGAGCCCGCCTCTGTTGTAATTCGGCCTTGCATCACACCTAAACCATCTGCTGCCATCGCGGCCGGCGCAGATAAAAACAACACTGAACCTACAGCTAAAGCCGCTAGCGTCTTTTTCGGCGAAAATCGCTTTAAAGCGTTACTTCCAGACATAATTTTTCTCCCTTAAACTTTCTTTGAGTAAGCGCTTAGTCAAATTTTTTTTAGTAAAATGGGGTACAGAACAGCCAAGCGCAACAAAACATTAACACATGACACATATTTTATACAATGTACATTATCCAAAAAGTTAATCTTGCGGGGATGAATTCAGTTCTCAATGAGCAGAAAATCTAGGCATTGTAATTAATCACAAACTTAATGGTTAACAAAAATAATAAGTTAGAGTTATAGTGCCAGCTTGAGCAAGCAGTATAGTTCAATGAACTAGGCTCAAAATTTTAGTTGAATTTATTCATGGGGAAAAACTAACCCTAGGCAGTTTGATGCTAGGAAGTTGAGCGGATTTAACAGAAAAGATTAATTTCCGATGTAAAGAGATAGGTTGTGAACAGCTATAGAACACAATTAAAAATTGTCGCGTAGGTAAACTAAATATTACTGGCTAAGGTCTGCAATACACCTTCACGAAGCGCGCCACCAGAAAGCGATAGTTTTTGTATTTCTAGTAATTCAAATAGCGCCAATAAAATTGACACGCCTGCGGCAAACGTTGGGGCTCTTTCTTGATTGAGCCCAATAATCTCGACCATTGAAGGATCGTTTTGCGCTAACACTTCTTGTTTTAGGCTCAGTAACACATCCAAGGTAATTGTAGATGACTGATTACGATGACTCAGTAATTCTACAACAGACTGCACACTACCTGAGGCGCCAACAACACAATGCCAACCCAGAGTTTTAAGAGCTGATAATTGCTCACCGAGGACTCTTTTCACCTGCGCTTTAGCATCATCAAAGTCCAATTGCTGTAACGGGAATTTGCTAAAAAATGCTTCATTAAAAGTGACACAGCCCATCGCTAAGCTAGTTTTCAACAACACCTTGTTGCCATCACCAATAATAAATTCAGTGCTTGCTCCACCAATATCGATAACAAGACGGCGACCTTCACCTTCTGTTGTCGCAACCATACCTTGATAGATAAGCTCGGCTTCACGCATTCCTGAGATTATTTCGATTGGAAGAGTCAATATTGGCAGGGCTCGACGACAGAAGTCATCGGAGTTAGAGATATTTCTTAATGTTGCCGTTGCGATAACCGCCACATTTTCAGCAGAAACACCTTCTTTTTTCAACATTTCTGCGAACATAGTTAAGCAGTCTAAACCACGTAACAACACCTCTTCACTCAACGAGCCATCGGTTTGGATCCCTTCGGCCAAACGAACTTTACGCTTGTACTTCGCAATAATTTTTGGCTGTTGGCCCACGGTTTCAGCGACCAACATATTAAAACTATTTGAGCCTAACGTAATGGCGGCATAAAGAGGTGTAGTCATTAAGCTTTATCGCCTATGAATGTCTACGCGTTCTATCGTGGCGACGTGGACCACTACGCTGACCACCTTGTGGGCGGTTTGAACCATGTTCACGATTATTACGAGTATGTGTACTTGGTTTACGATGAATTCGCACTGGTGGAGGAATATCATCAAGCAGTGCTTCACTGTCATAAGCGGTCACTGGAATCGAATGTTGAATATAACTTTCGATTGCAGGTAAGTTCAGCGCATACTCTTCACAAGCAAAGCTAACCGACACACCTTTTTGACCAGCACGGCCAGTACGACCAATACGGTGCACGTAATCTTCACAGTCATCTGGCAAGTCATAGTTATACACGTGCGACACATCAGCAATATGCAAGCCACGCGCCGCAACATCCGTTGCCACTAGCACGTCAATTTCACCTTTAGTGAATTGCTCAAGAATACGTAAACGTTTCTTCTGCGGTACATCACCCGTTAACAAGCCCGCGCGATGCCCGTCACCTTCAAGCCATGACCATACTTTTTCACAGCTGTGTTTGGTATTAGAAAACACAATGGCTTTTTCTGGCCAGTCTTCTTCAAGCAAAGACAATAGCAATGGCATCTTCTCCTCCATCGATGGATAGAAGATTTCCTCTTTAATATTCTTTGATGTTTTCTCGTTTGGCGCAATCTCAACTTTCACAGGCTCATTCATGTGGTCATAAGCAAGTTCTTGCACTTTCATCGAAAGCGTTGCAGAGAACAACATATTCAAACGTGATTTTGCATCAGGCATACGTCTAAACAAGAAGCGAATGTCCTTAATAAAGCCTAGATCGAACATACGATCCGCTTCATCAAGTACTACAGCTTGAATATTACTAACATTGATAACCCCTTGGCGCACATAATCGATAATTCGACCTGTAGTACCAATCAGAATATCAACGCCTTTATCTAATACTTTACGCTGTACTTCGTAGCCTTCGCCACCATATACGATACCCACTTTCAGGCCAGTATGTTTAGCCAGTAAATTAGCATCTTTTGCAATTTGAATAGCCAACTCTCGAGTCGGCGCCATGATAATAGCGCGCGGTTGATTTAGCTGGCGTTCAGCTGGGATTGGCGTAGATAGGAGGTGGTTAAAAGTGGCGACTAAGAAGGCCAACGTTTTACCCGTACCGGTTTGTGCTTGACCCGCTATATCTTTTTTTTCTAATAAAATCGGTAACGACATTGCTTGAATTGGAGTACAAAACTCAAACCCAACTTCGTTAAGTGCTTGTTGTACTTCTTTATGTAAAGGGAAGTCAGCAAACTTCTGTGTAGATAAATGTGTATCGCTCATAGCGCAGGCTTACCTGTAAAAGGTTGCAATAAAAAACTCAATCGTTTGAAATAGCGATAAGGTTTTATCACAGAAAATTGGGCACACTCAAAGAAACGTTTAGCACGCGATTTTAGGCATCAGTGACGGAATCATCATTCCCTCTATATTTATACGATGCAATGAAACTTAAGCGTGGGTTTAGCGTTCTCTTAGGACAATTTTAAACGCATTAGGCGTTAAACGTCGTTGACGTAGGCTAACTATGCCTGTAAATCAGCGTCTTGTCTAAAGCGTTTTTAGTTACTCAAGAGTGCGACATTAATATTTGCATAACTTTTAGCTTGAAAAACTATTTTACCGACCCAATATACAGGTTAAGCCATTAACAAACCAGCAATGGCAACCAAACTGGAGAACAACATGAGCGACAAGATTGTATACCTAAGCGACGATAGCTTTGAAAATGACGTAATTAACTCTGAACTACCAGTTCTGGTTGATTTTTGGGCTGAGTGGTGTGGTCCATGTAAAATGATTGCGCCGATCTTAGATGACGTGGCTGAAGAGTACCAAGGTAAGATCACTATCGCTAAGTTAAATGTTGATCAAAACAACGTATCACCCGCTAAGTATGGCGTTCGTGGTATCCCAACATTACTACTTTTCAAAGCAGGCGAGCTAGCTGCAACTAAAGTAGGTGCACTATCAAAGACTCAACTTAAAGAGTTCATTGACGCGCAAATTTAAGCAAAACATGCCGTTTAATCACCGATTGCACGGTATTAAGTGATTCCCGACACAGCTTCAATAAGAAAATGTGTCGGGTTTAACTAAACTTCTAGACGCCCCGCTTTGTTAGTGCTACTTTAATAACCAGAAACATTCTTAATTAACCCACTTCTCGCTATCCGATCAATTCTCATTAAGCAACAAACCTTTGATCGAAGATGGCATTGCCGCGTACAAAACAAGACCCACCACGATGAATTTATCAGAATTAAAAGACACCCCAATTTCAGATTTAGTCCAGCTTGCTCAAGACATGAACCTAGAAAATATGGCTCGTGCTCGTAAGCAAGACATTATTTTCTCTATCCTTAAGGCCCACGCTAAAAGCGGTGAAGATATTTTCGGTGGTGGCGTTTTAGAGATCTTACAAGATGGCTTCGGCTTCCTTCGTAGCTCTGATGGTTCATATTTAGCGGGCCCAGATGATATCTACGTTTCACCTAGCCAAATTAGACGCTTTAACATGCGTACTGGTGACTCGATTTTCGGTAAGATCCGCCCACCGAAAGAAGGCGAACGTTATTTTGCCCTTCTAAAGGTAACTGAAGTTAACTTCGATAAGCCTGAAAACTCTCGTAACAAAATCCTATTTGAAAACCTAACACCTCTGCATGCTGAAGAACGTATGCGTATGGAACGTGGTAATGGTTCAACTGAAGATATTACTTCACGTATTCTGGATTTATGTTCTCCGATTGGTAAAGGTCAACGTGGTCTTATCGTTGCCCCACCAAAAGCGGGTAAAACTCTGTTACTACAGAACATTGCTCAAAGTATCACCTACAACAACCCTGAAGTGGTGTTGATGGTACTGCTTATTGACGAACGTCCTGAAGAAGTCACCGAGATGCAACGCATGGTTAAAGGTGAAGTTATTGCTTCTACTTTCGATGAACCAGCAAGCCGTCACGTACAAGTTGCTGAGATGGTTATTGAAAAGGCAAAACGACTAGTAGAGCACAAGAAAGACGTGGTTATCTTACTTGACTCGATTACCCGTCTTGCTCGTGCATACAACACGGTTATTCCTTCATCAGGTAAAGTATTAACTGGTGGTATTGATGCCAACGCTCTACACCGTCCTAAGCGTTTCTTTGGTGCAGCTCGTAACATCGAACACGGTGGCAGCTTAACCATTATCGCCACAGCGCTTGTTGATACCGGTTCTAAGATGGACGAAGTCATTTACGAAGAATTTAAAGGTACAGGTAACCAAGAGTTACACCTTTCTCGTAAAGCGGCTGACAAACGTGTATTCCCTGCGATTGACTTCAACCGCTCTGGTACTCGTCGTGAAGAGAAGCTAACGACTCCGGATGAGCTACAGAAGATGTGGATCTTACGTAAGATCCTTAATCCAATGGATGAAGTTTCGGCTATGGAGTTCCTTATCGACAAATTGGCAATGACCAAGACTAACGATGAGTTCTTCACTGCGATGAAGCGCGCTAAAAGCTAATTCGCTTTTTTATATACTGGCCTAGGTTGGTATAAACTAAAAAACCGCATTCGTGCGGTTTTTTTGTGGCTGTAATTCAGAATTCTAGCCCATATAGTGCTTCACACGCGCTAGGCGCAGCTTACATTGCTCACGCAGCATATCTCTAAGTAACAAGATAACTGGTGTCACATGCTCTCGCCCAGGGCAAACCAGATACAGATCAGCCTCTTCGCCTTGGTAGTCATTCAGTAAAGGCACTAGCCGCCCCGCTTCAATATCATCGGTTAGATCTAACCAAGACTTAAACACTAAACCTTGCCCAGCAACTGCCCAGCGCCTAGCAATATCAGCATCATTACAAGTACGATTAGCGGTCACCCGCACTTTATGTTGCTGGCCATTTTGATTAAATATCCATTGATCATGAGTGCGCTCATCCAACATAAAAAATAAGCAATTGTGCTGCGGTAACTGCTCTAAGGCCGTTATCTCTCCAAAGCGCTCTAGATAGTCTGGCGAGGCACATAACACCCGGCGTGAGTTGCAGATTTTAAAGGCCACCAGCGCCGAGTCTTTAGGGATCCCAGAGCGCAAGGCCACATCAATCTTGTCATGATAAAAGTCTGATAAATTATCGCCAATATGCAAACGCAGTTTCAGTTCTGGGTATTTAACGAGAAATGCATCCAGCCAAGGCAGCAACACATTGCGGCCCACATCCGATGGCACCGACAGGCTCACAACACCAGAGATACTCGCTTGAGTGCTTTCAATTGCCCGTTGACCGACTTCAAGGTCGCTCAACGCTCGGCGACAGTGAATAAGATAACGCTCTCCCGCATCGGTTAACCTTAAGCTTCGCGTACTGCGAATAAACAAGGCCGTGCCCAACTCTTTCTCTAATCGTTTAAGCCCTGCACTGGCAACCGCTGATGAAATATCTAGCTCAACAGCCGCCGCAGTGAGACTGCCACAATCGGCGACTCGGATAAAAAGCTTGAGATCATTTAGCTGCATTATCAATATTCCATTTATAAATGCGTATATATTCAAACTAAATTGTAGATAAATGAATCCTAAACGTCATCCATAAAAAAACCTGCAACAACAGGTTTTTTATTTGGATAATCAGACTCCCCCATCATGGAGGCCTAGGATGGGGTTAATAGCCTTAACGTTTACACTAGCGTCACTGCCATCTTACGACGCAGATAGGCTATCTGCTGCATATGCGGCAAGTCTTTCGGGCAGTTATCTTGGCAACCCAGCAGCGTCATACAACCAAATACACCATCTTGATTACCAATCACATGATAAAAATCTTCAAGCTCACGGCCATCACGGCTGTCAAGTTCAAAACGCGCCAACTTCATCATGCCTACAGCCCCAACAAAAGTTTCACGCATCTGCTTAGTCGCGCAGGCCGACACACACACACCACACTCAACGCAGCGCTCTAGTTCATATAGCTTGGCGGCTTCGGCAGGATCCATAGGTGTTTCTAAACGATGCACATCAATGTCATCGCTAATTGGGTGTAACCATAGCTTTAGACGCTCAGCGAGTTCACGCATAAACTTACCGGTATTCACCGATAGATCGCCAATCAACTCAAACCCTGGCAATGGCATCAAAGTGATATCGCCTTTAGGGTACTTATTGGTCAGTGTGCGGCAAGCCAAAGTTGGGAAGCCATTAATCACCATGGCGCAGCTACCGCAAATACCTGCGCGACAGACAAAATCAAACTGCAATGAAGTATCTTGCTCTTCGCGTAAACGATTCAATGCGATAAATACCGTCATGCCCGGTGTTTCTTCAAGCTGGTATTTTACCATTTTAGGCTTATCATCCGGCATTTGCGGATCATATCTGAAAATATTGAAAGTTAAGGTACGGCCCTTTGCCGTTTCTTGGCTCATTTAGCTGTGTCTCCTGCGCTCAAGTTATCAAGCGTGTCACTTAAACGTTCGTTCTTGGGTTTTAATGATTCTGGTACATCAAATGGCATCAATGCATTTTGCTGCTGATGCCTATCGGCATCGGGTCCTAGCTGAGCTAAAATCTCGCTAATCTCCTGCTCACGCATAGCCGTATCAGGATGAGCTATCGCATTATCGATACCATAGCCACGGTAACCTGGAGGCAATTCCATTGTCATCACGTCTAGCAGCTCATACTCAAGCTTAGGCGCTAAGCTATTAGCATCTGGCCAGCTCGATAAAGTGCGGTTTAACCAATCTTTATCGTTACGCTGTGGGAAGTCCTCTCGTGCGTGAGCACCGCGGCTCTCAGTACGTGCAGCGGCACCTGCAGCAACGGTAAGCGCGACTTTAAGCATGCGCTTAACTCGTAGTGCTTCTACTAGTTCAGGGTTGGCATGGCGCTTGTTACACTTAAGGCCGATAACGCGTGAGCGCTTAAGTAACTCTTGCAGCTCTGCCACCGCTTTATCTAGCTCAGGACCATTACGGAAAATACCCACATAATCCATCATGATCCGCTCCATCTCTTTGCGGATGACAAATGGACTTTCGCTGCCCTCACCTTCAACGAGTTCATCTATTTCAGTTCGCACCTTGTCGACAAACGTCTCGACAAGTCCGGTATCTATCTCTAAGGTATTTTGCTGACAAAAATCGGCAACGTACTTGCCGATAATCATCCCGCCAACAACCGTTTCAGCCAGCGAGTTGCCACCTAGACGATTAAAGCCATGCATATCCCAACACGCGGCCTCACCGACACTGAACAGCCCCTTAAGTTGTGGGCTCTGTCCCGTCTTGTCGGTACGAATACCGCCCATAGAGTAGTGTTGAGTTGGCCTTACAGGGATCCAATCTTTAGCCGGGTCGATACCTAAGAAGTTTTCACAGATCTCTTTGACTTCACGTAGGTTGGTTTCAACGTGTTTGCGGCCTAGCAAGGTAATATCGAGCCACAAGTGCGGTCCATAAGGGCTATCAACGCCTTTGCCTTTACGCATATGTTCGGTCATACGGCGTGATACCACATCACGTGAAGCGAGCTCTTTCTTCTCTGGCTCATAGTCGGGCATAAAGCGATGACCATCTTTATCACGCAATAGGCCACCATCACCACGACAACCTTCTGTAGTCAAAATACCTACAGGTACAATCGCCGTTGGATGAAACTGCACCGCTTCCATGTTACCCAGCTTAGCGACGCCGGTTTCAAGTGCTAGCGCTTGACCAACACCCTCACAAATAATCGCATTGGTAGACACTTCATAGATACGGCCATAGCCGCCCGTTGCTATGGTGGTCGACTTAGCAACATAGGCTCTCAATTCGCCGGTAATCAAACAGCGCGCCACCACACCATGGCAACGCTTACCATCATGAATAAGTGATAAGGCTTCCATACGCTCATGCACGGGGATATCCATCGAGATCGCTTTGTTATCCACCGCATAAAGCAGTGAATGGCCGGTGCCATCAGCGGTATAGCAAGTTCGCCACTTTTTAGTACCACCGAAGTCACGAGCGTTAATAAGGCCATGAGCGCTCTCAGCCTCTTCGATAGTCACCTTCTCTGCGTTCACAACCACTTGGCGTGGACCCGCAGTTACACGGGTCCAAGGCACGCCCCAATTTGCCAGCTCACGCACGGCTTTGGGTGCGCAATGGGCAAACATACGGGCGACTTCTTGATCGCAGCCCCAATCTGACCCTTTTACTGTATCTTGAAAATGGACATCTTCGTCATCACCCATACCTTTTACGGTATTGCCCAAACTTGCTTGCATGCCACCTTGCGCCGCCGCGGAATGCGAACGTTTAGCAGGAATTAATGACAATACAACAGTATCTAGCCCACGCTCTTTAGACGCGATAGCGACTCGTAATCCAGCAAGTCCAGCGCCGATCACCAATGAATCGGTATATATCAGTTTCACACGTGCTCCTTAAAGTAGGGTGCAGAGTCGGTTTATGTTCTATCTCTCATCTGGTGTTTACCCATTGGCATAAGGCAGAAACGCCAGTAGTGACGCCAAGCCCACAACAATGAAAATCACGCTGATGATAGTCTTTATTTTTTTCAGTCTTATGCGGGTATTTAAATCTCTCGCGGCGCCCCATTTAACGGCAAGGCGGTACACTCCTATCGCAGCATGGAGCTCAACACAAAGTAGCAATGGCAGATATAGTAGCCATGCGCCTTGTTGCCAGATCCGGTCGGCGCTGCCGTAGGGACCAATCGTTTCAGGGGCGACACCAATCAACCACAAGTGCACAGGCAATAGCAGTAGAATCACTACGCCTGTTATCGCCTGCCACACCCATAATCGGGTGTCACCATGTTTAACCACGTTCAGTTGCAGTCTTAAGGCTTTTTGCTGGCGCAGGCTAAGCGGTAACTTATGGATTGCTACCAGCACATGTAATAACACTATGGCTGCAATCAAAACCGCAATGATGGAGACTACCCAAGGATAGCCATGGCCATCATCGCTCAGAAAACTTAGCTCCATGGTCTTAGCAACCCAAGTCATGGCCCCCTCTCCCAATAAAATGGAAGAAACCAAGAGTAAGTGCGTCCATAAAAACACTGCGAGTACAGCGCCAGAGATACTCTGACTCAGGTCTAGCCAACCACTCCAATTACTGCGATTTGTTCTTTTAATCATTCGCCGTCCTATCCCTGTTAATACCGTGCTTATAAACTACTTAATTACAATGTCTCGTAGTAGCCGATATTGAGTTGTGAGATAGATCAATAAATACACGAATAATCCAGTGAATGCTAATTTATGTTTTACAGCAATAGCTGTCTGTAACCACAAAGATTAATGAGGTCGATAAGCCTCTACTGGCAAGGTTAAGCCGCTACCAATCACCATATAAGAGCCAAGGCTCAGCAGACCGATAACCATTAGGTAAATGATCAACCCTTTTGCAATCTTACGTAAGCCGGTGCGCTTTTCGGTGAGCCCCCACTTAACAGCCACACGGTATAAGCCAATCATTGCGTGAATGACCACGGCTGGCAGTAACAGGACATATAACAGCCAAGCGTTTTGATGATAGACACGCTCAGCCGACAAATTAGGACCAATTTCAGGGTTAGCAATCATGGTAAACAGGTGAACAGGCACTAAGAAGAACAGCACAAACCCCGTCACTAGTTGCCAAAACCAGGCGTGACTGTCTTTGTGGTTAATCACTGTCATATGGCGTCTTAGTGCGCGCCATTGACCAATTTGAGCTGGAAAACGGCGCAACGCTACCGCAGCATGCAACATCACCACCGCCAGCATAAATACCGAGAAGACTTTAGTCACAATCGGAAAGCCGTGACCAGTAGAGCTAAACATACCGCCCTCAAGAAACTGCACTACGGTATAAAAAGCATCTTTCCCAAGTAATATACTTGATTCAAAGTGCAGATGAGCCAATAAGAAGCAGCCCATCATTACGCCTGTAATGCTTTGTATTTTATCTGCTTTTGCAGATGCTGGATGCCCTGTGCCGATTACGTAGGATGCTAACATTATTCTTGTCTTGTTTATCTTATGCAAAATAGTGGTATTTACACTCTAGCAACTTCTTAGTCAGCAAAATGCTAGCAGAATCGCTTTCGTGATCAACCTCACCATTTTTAGTTCAACCATTAGACCAAGATCACAAACAATCCATTATCAACAGAACAGTGGTAATACCATTTAACCAATAAAATTCAACACCTTGAGAATTAAATTCAAACAAAAAAATCAGAACAACAAAGGCAACGCCGGCTATAAAAACCAATTAAAAATCAACATGACGCAAGATAAATTCGCTGTTTTAACATCTAACATTCACACTCAAACCAGCCATGGTTTACAATAGGCGCATATATCTAGTTAACGAGAATGCTCATGCCTTGGATCCAATTAAAAGTCGATACCGACAACCAGCACGCCGATACCCTAAGCGATATGCTCATGGAACTAGGCTCATTGTCTATTACCTATGAAGATGGCAAAGATACCCCAATCTATGAGCCGACACTGGGTGACACACCATTGTGGAACCACACCGTCCTCACTGCACTGTTTGAAGCGGATTACGACCTCGCGCCAATCGTAACCATGCTTAAGGGTTTACCTTACCTGGGTGAAAACTTTAGCCACAAGATTGAACAAGTTGAAGATAAAGACTGGGAACGTGAATGGATGGATAACTTCCACCCTATTAAGTTTGGTGATCGTTTATGGATCTGCCCAAGCTGGCGTGAAATCCCCGATCCAACCGCTGTTAACGTGATCTTAGACCCAGGTTTAGCGTTTGGCACAGGTACCCACCCAACGACAGCACTTTGTCTAGAGTGGTTAGACGGATTAGATTACACCAACAAAGACGTAATCGACTTTGGTTGTGGCTCTGGGATCCTAGCCGTTGCCGCACTGAAACTTGGCGCAGAGCGCGTTACCGGTATCGATATCGACTATCAGGCCATTGAAGCCTCAAAAGCGAATGCTGAGCGCAATGGCGTTGAAGATAAACTCGACCTATATCTACCTGAAGATCAGCCTGCAGATCTGCTAGCAGATATCCTAGTGGCAAACATTCTTGCGGGCCCACTGCGTGAACTTGCACCACTGATTGCAGAAAAAGTTAAGCCAGGTGGACAATTGGCACTTTCAGGCCTGTTACAAGAGCAAGCAGAGGAAGTATCAGCCTTTTATAGCGAATGGTTCGATATGGACGAGCCTGCTCACAAAGACGATTGGAGCCGCTTGACAGGTATACGTAAATAGCAGTACCACGCGGCGCTTTCTGCGCCGCCATTGACTTCTCAGTAAACAAAAGTCAAGCAAAAAAGTTACCCTCAGGTCATTTATTGACCTTTTCACAGGCTTGAAAAAGGCGTACTATAGCGCCCCTTTGACGAGCAAGGTGTTTTGATAAATGCAGATTGGACCCTATCGCCTGAAAAATCAGTTGATCGTGGCCCCAATGGCAGGTGTCACAGACCAACCCTTTAGAAATCTCTGCTTACGTTATGGCGCAGCCTTAGCCGTGTCGGAGATGCTTTCATCTAATCCTGATGTTTGGGATACCGATAAAAGCCGCCTGCGTATGACACATGCAGGTGAAGACGGAATACGTTCGGTTCAGATTGCTGGAGCAGATCCTGAGTTAATGGCCAATGCCGCTGTTGTCAACGTACAACAAGGGGCACAAATCATTGATATCAATATGGGCTGCCCAGCAAAGAAAGTGAATAAGAAGCTCGCAGGATCAGCTTTATTGCAAGATCCAGTGCAGGTAGAAGCCATTCTACGCGCAGTGGTAGCAGCAGTTGATGTGCCTGTGACGCTAAAAATTCGAACGGGATGGGCTCCAGAGCACAGGAATGGTGTTCATATCGCCCAGATTGCAGAAGATTGCGGTATTGCTTCGTTAGCCGTTCACGGCAGAACAAGGCAGTGCATGTACAAAGGCAATGCTGAGTACGACACAATTAAAGCAATTAAAAAACAGATCTCGATACCCGTTGTCGCGAATGGAGACATTTTAACGCCAGAGAAAGCACGTTTTGTGCTGGATTATACTGGGGTGGATGCTCTGATGATTGGACGAGGAGCTCAAGGAAGACCTTGGATATTTAGGGAAATCCAACATTACTTGGAGACAGGTAATAAGCTAGCGCCTGTTGAGATGGATGAAAAACGTCAAGTTATGCTTGAACACCTTAAACTACTGTACAACTTGTATGGTGATTATAAGGGCATCCGCTTCGCAAGAAAGCATGTTGGCTGGTACCTAGACCAAGAACAACAACGGCCCTTTCGAAGCGAGTTTAATCGACTCGAAACCGTTGAAGAACAATGTTCCATGGTGGAACGCTATTTTGATGAATTTGTTGCATATTAATAAAGAGCAGAATACGAATGTTTGATCAGACTACTCACACTGAAGTTCACCAACTTACTGTTGGCAAAATCGAAACCGCAAGTGGCGCAATTAAGCCACAATTATTACGTGATGCGGTAAAGCGTGCTGTCACTAACTTTTTCGCTCAGATGGATGGGCAAGAAGCTGAAGAAGTATATGAAATGGTGTTAAGCGAAGTTGAAGCACCTCTGCTAGATATCATCATGCAACACACTCGTGGCAACCAGACTCGTGCTGCCAACATGCTAGGTATCAACCGTGGTACGCTACGCAAGAAATTAAAGAAATACGGCATGAACTAAGACTAACGTCTTAACGTGTTGTATTAAAACGGGCTTTCCAGCAATGGGAAGCCCGTTTTGCTTTTATATATACCCTCATATGTCCCCCCAGCTCTCGCTTCCCTCATTCTTGTTACAATCAATCATTGGTGAGTCCACCAGTAAAAAATAATCGAAACAATTATCAGCAGCATGCTTATTTTCAGCTTCGGCTAATTTTCACTCTGTAGACTCGCATGCAATGTGACAATTCTTAACAAGATTCAACCTACGTGTTAACTCCGCTATTTACTCGGAAATGGTTTGACGTCATATCACAACTAAAAAAATAGAACATAAAAACAAACCTGTTCATCGCCTAAGTAGATGCATGAATACAGGACTGAATCCCGATAGAGGACATTATGCTAACCAAGAAAAACCTGCTCACCAGTGCGTTAACTCTAGGCTTATTTACAAGCTATGCTGCACAGGCTGAAACATTTACCTTTGCCGAAAAGCCAGCAAAAAACATTGACACCTTAGTGGTCTTTCAAGCAGGTGAAAACGCTTCAAACGCATTAACCAAATTAGATAAACAATCGAAACAGCAAATTAGTAGTGCATTAGCGCTACAAGAATTTACCGGCGACAAGAAACAGCTGGTTGAAATATTAATGCCTACTGGTATCGATGCTAAGCGCTTAGTCGTCGTTGGCATCGGTGAACAGGCTGAACTTACGCCAGGTGAAGTCAATAAGCTAGGCGCTGAAATTACCGCTCATTTTAGCGATATCAAAACCGATAACATCCAGCTACTAACATCAGGGATCTCTGATGCCAGCAGCAATGCAAGCTTTGGTGCACAACTGGCTCACGGTATAAATCTACGAGCCTACAAATTCGATAAGTATTTTTCAGACAAGAAGCCCGCCGAGAAGAATTACACCATTGCCGTCAGCAAGCCAAAAGATGCAGACAAGCAATACGCCCAGCTTGCGGCAATTGAGCAAGGCGTATTTCTAGCCCGCGACCTCACCTCTGAAACGCCAACCGAGATGACCCCAGTTGATTTTGCCAATGCGGCAAAAGAGCTTAAAAAGCTTGGGGTTAAAATTACCGTGCTCGAACCTAAGCAGATTGAAAAGCTCGGCATGGGCGCGCTCCACGCTGTTGGCCGTGGATCATTAGAAGGGGCGCGCTTGGTGATTGCTCACTGGCAAGGCAATGACGACGCGCCAATTGCACTTGTGGGTAAAGGCATCACCTTTGACTCGGGTGGTTACAACATTAAAGCCTCTGGCGACTCAATTTCACGTATGAAGTCTGATATGGCAGGCGCAGCTGCGGTCCTTGGCGCCATAAAAGCGATGGCACTGCAAAAAGCCGATGTCAATGTAGTAGCGGTAATGCCGATGGCAGCTAACATGGTGTCTGAGACCGCACTTGCTCCTGGCGATGTGCTGATGACAGCAGAAGGCCTAAGTGTTGAGGTACTTAACACCGACGCTGAAGGTCGCTTAATATTGGCCGATGGCATGTGGTATGCCCGCGAATACTATCAGCCACAAGTGATGGTAGATGTTGCTACCCTAACTGGCTCCAAGGTTCGCGCTGTAGGTAAACGCTATACGGCAGTGTTTAGTGATGATGACAACTTAGTCGAGGAACTGAGCTTATCTGGTCAAGCCGTAGATGAAAAGCTATGGCGCTTACCACTCGCTTATGAAGACTTACTCAAGAGCCCAATTGCCGACCTTAAAAACGCGGGTTACGGTGGGCCTGGCGCCAGCACAGCTGCAGTATTCTTAAAGCAGTTTAGTGGTGATACTAAGTGGGCTCACTTAGATATTGCTGGTAGCGCTCTTGCAGCTAAAGATGTTGGCGTTACTCCAGCTGGCGGCACAGGCCATGGCGTACGTCTGTTAAGCCACTGGATCATGACCCAAAGCAAATAAGCCGTTAGTTTTGAATTGTTAGCGGGTAATGCTAGCTTTTAGAAAAGTCATAAAAAAGCCCTGCGATTGCAGGGCTTTTGCTTATCAAACGATGTTAGAACGACTGTGAAGTAAGGGAGCCCCTACAGCCTTTTATACAATAGTTGCACTTTCTATATTGGCCTGCTTATTGTTTGCATGTTCACTGCGCTTCTGCTCACCGCGCTGATGCGCCATGCGATACAAAATCGGCAACACAAATAAGGTTAATAACGTCGATGAAATAATGCCGCCAATCACTACCGTAGCGATTGGGCGCTGCACTTCAGCACCCGTGCCGATATTTAGCGCCATGGGTACAAAGCCTAAGCCCGCGACTAATGCCGTCATCAATACCGGACGCAAGCGAATAAGCGCACCATCAATAATCGCGTTAAGCAACTCGCCCTTTTCTTGATACAACTGACGAATAAAGCTCAGCAGTACTAAGCCGTTAAGCACCGCCACACCGGATAAAGCAATAAAGCCTACCCCTGCCGAGATAGATAACGGCATGTCTCGTAGCCACAGTGAAATCACTCCGCCGGTTAGCGCTAACGGGATACCGGTAAAGATAATCAGTGCATCTTTAACCGAGCTAAATGCCATCACTAGTAAGCCTAAAATCAAGGCCAATGTCAGTGGCACCACAATCGATAGACGCTGACTCGCCGATTCCAGCTGCTCGAAAGTGCCGCCATATTCAAGCCAGTAACCCGCTGGGACATCGACTTGCTTGGCGACTTGCAGCTTAGCTTCACTCACAAATGAGCCTAAGTCACGACCACGCACGTTGGCGGTAACCACAATGCGGCGTTTACCATTTTCGCGACTGATTTGGTTTGGCGATGGCGCAATCTCTAGCGTCGCTACCTCAGACAGCGGCACATACTCTCCCGACGGCAACACGATTGGCAACTCTTGCAAGTGCGCAACGTCTTTACGAATTGCCTCTGGTAAACGCACTACCATCTTAAAGCGGCGATCGCCTTCAAAGATAAGCCCTGCTTCTTCGCCGCCAATCGCGGTCGCGACAAAGTCTTGTAGCTCGCTTACCGTCAAACCATAGCGCGCTAATGCCATACGCTTGGGTTGAATCGATAACATCGGCAAACCTGTTACCTGCTCGACCTGTAAGTCGGCTGCGCCATCTATTTGCTCTAACACTTCGCGAATAGCATTAGCCGAAGCCAGTAATTGCTGTAAGTCATCACCAACCACTTTAATGCCCAAATCTGCCCGCACTCCTGAGATAAGCTCATTAAAGCGCATCTCAATCGGCTGGGTTAACTCAAAGTTATTACCCGGCTGTCCTGACACCGCCGCGACAATATCTGCCGCTAGCGCGTCATGACTCATCTTAGGGTTAGGCCATTCATTACGCGGCTTAAGCATAATAAAAGTATCGGCAATATTGGGCGGCATCGGATCATTAGCCACCTCTGGCGTACCAATCTTAGAGAACACATTCTTCACTTGCGGAAAGTGTTTAATGCGATCCTCTAGCAACATCTGCATATCCACTGACTGCTCTAGACCGGTGCCTGGAATACGGATAGCTTGCAGCAAGATATCTTCTTCATTGAGCTGTGGAATAAACTCAGAACCTAGGGTTGATGCTAACCAAATCGACAATGCTACTAACGCCACTGCACCACTTAGCACTATCCAACGTAGCTTCATTGCGCCGATGAGTAATGGCTTATACAGTGACTTAGTCGCGGTAATAACGCGGCTCTCTTTGTCGCTAATTTTGCCGGTCATAAACAGTGCAACCGCAGCCGGAACCAAGGTTAACGACAATACTAATGCCGCTAGCAAAGCCATCACAACGGTGGCCGCCATTGGGTGGAACATCTTGCCTTCTACGCCTGTTAAGCTAAACAGTGGAATGTACACCACGGTAATAATCAGCACCCCAAATAAGCTTGGGCGGATCACCTCGTTGGTTGCTTCAAATACCAATTGCAGCCGCTGCTTACGCCCGAGCACATTGCCACCATTTTGTACTTGCGCTTGGCCTAATCGGCGAATGGCATTTTCAACAATAATCACGGCGCCATCAACGATTAAACCAAAGTCTAACGCGCCTAAGCTCATGAGGTTAGCCGACACACCAGCTTGCACCATACCTGTCATTGTCGCCAGCATAGCCAGCGGGATCACCGCTGCAGTGATTAATGCTGCTCTGGCATTACCCAGTAAAACAAACAGCACAATGATGACCAGCAGCGCGCCTTCAACAAGGTTTTTCTGTACCGTATACACAGCTTTGTCGACCAAGGTGGTGCGGTCATACACAGCTTCCACTTTAATGCCGTCGGGCAGTGACGCTTTTACATCTTCAAGCTTGGCGGCCACTGCTAACGACACCTGACGCGAGTTTTCACCCACCAGCATCATCGCGCTGCCTAATACGGTTTCTTTACCGTCACGGGTCGCTGCGCCTGTACGCAGCGCTTTTCCTATGCCGACCTCGGCAACATCAGCAATAACAATGGGCGCATTGTCGATATTCTTAATCACCACCTGCTCAATATCGCCAATGGTCTTTAACTGCGCAGCAGAGCGTACCGTGAGTTGCTGGCCATCGCGCTCGATATAACCTGCACCGCGGTTGCTATTACTGCTTTGAAGTGCCAATTTAATATCGACAAAGGCGATGCCAAACGCCAACATCTTTGCTGGTATTGGCGTGATGTGATATTCCTTATCATAACCACCAATGGTGTTGATTTCGGTGACACCTGCAACTTGTGCCAGTTGCGGCTTGATAATCCAGTCTTGGATCTCTCTTAATGCCGTGGCATCAAAGTCTCGACCATCCGCTTGTTTCGCTTCAGGCAAGGCTTCGATGGTGTACATAAAGATTTCGCCCAGACCGGTCGATATCGGCCCCATCTCCGGCTCAATCTCAGCGGGTAGTTTGCCCTTAATCCCATTTAAGCGCTCACTGATAAGGTTACGCGCAAAATACAGATCTGTTCCCTCATCAAACACGACCGTCACTTGCGACAAACCATAACGTGACAATGAACGAGTGTTTGACAGATGCGGGATCCCCATCAGCGCATTTTCAATCGGGTAAGTAATTCTTTGCTCGGTTTCTTGCGGCGAATACCCTTCGGCACGAGTGCTTATTTGCACCTGTACATTAGTAATGTCAGGTACTGCATCAATCGGTAATTTTTGATAACTCCACAGCCCAACCGCCACAAGCAGCATGGCTAAGAACATCATCATCCAGCGTCTATTTATCGCGAGACGCAAAACAGATTCAATCATTTTTGCTCTTCCTTAGTGCACGTGTGCCGCGCTAGATTTTTCAAGATCCGCTTTTAGTACAAAGCTCTTATCCACGGCATACTCTTCACCCGCTTCGAGACCCGACAATACTTGGCTCATTTGGCTATCGCTTTGCCCTAATTCAACCACGCGCTTTTCAAAGCCTTCGTCATTACGAATAAATACCACTTGCTGACCTTCCATCACTTGTATGGCGCGGTTATCTACCACTAACGCAACAGCTTGCTGGCTGAGGGTTATCTTGCCCGAGATAAGCGCGCCCAGAGCCCATTGGCCACTTTGATTATCAAGTGCTGCCCGCGCCTGCTTATATATCACCTTGTTAGTACCATTGAGCAGTGACTGGATTGTTGACGTTGCTTGCTGCTGTGCAGACTCAATAGTGAGTTGCTGACCAAGTGCAACCGTGCGCATTTGTTCTGGGAAGATTTGATACTCCGCCCATAATTGGCGAGTATCGATAATGCTGAGTAACACGTTATCGGTTGCGAGCTCGCCCGCATTGGCGCTGCGGCTTGCTACGACACCCGAGATAGGTGCGGTGATTGAATAACGCTTTAAACTGCTATTAGATTCCACCTCGGCAATGACCTGCCCAGCTTGCACCTTATCGCCAACATTGACTTTAATAGCCGTGATTAGCCCGGCAAAACGAGCACGTACTTGGCTGCTTGAGGCTTCTGGCAGCACTGTGCGGCCATATACGGTTAAGGTCTGTTTGATATCACCAGATTGTGCCACTTGAGCGACGATACCCGACATAGCCATTTGCTCGGCACTGATATGCACTTGACCTTCTTCATGCTCGTCATGACCGTGTTCATCGCCATGTTCATCGCCATGTTCATCGCCGTGCTCATCGCCATGTTCATCAGCATGACCTTCATCATGACCTTCATCACGACCTTCATCATGACCTTCAGCATGAGCTTCATCATGAGCATGTTCGTCCATATGCTCATCTTGATGGCCCTTTTTATTAGCAAGTTGCTGCTGATGCTCATCTTCATGACCATGCTCAGCAGATGCCATCGCAGGACTGGTAAACATCAGCGTCGCAACCACCGCAATATGAACCAGTGACAGTTTGTTTAATAGAATGGAGTTCATTTTGGCATTCCTTGAAAATCATTAAAGAAGGTATGTTGAGAAGCAGGTAACGGCTCGGCTATCAATTGTTCAATATCAACCCCATAGCGCAGCGCTGAAGCTGCGGCATCAATTAATGCACGGCGAGCAAACAACAACTCTTCTCTAGCCGTTAAGTAATCAAGGTAGCTGTATAGCCCTTGCTCATAAGCGGATTTGGTGTCTTCGAGGGCTAAGGTTAAGGTAGGAATAATACTGCTTTGTAAACGGTTAACCGTTACGATGGCTTGCTTACGACTCGCATAAGCGCGGTACAACTGACCATAGAGCTCAAGCAGTGCAACTTCTCTATTGGCTAACACTTCTTCCTTAGCCGCTCGTGCAGATATCACCGCGCCAGTATTACGCTCACCATTAAATAGTGGCACGCTAAAGCCCGCACTCAACGCCATATCGTTAGTTTGTTGCAGTTGCTTAATACCCACTGACCATTTGATGTCAGTGGTTGACTGGGTTTTAGCAAAACGTAACTCTGCTTGTTTCAGTTGCGCCTGGCTTAAAAAAGCCGCAATAGCTGGGCTATATTTTACTTTTTCAAATAAAGGTTCAAGTGCCACATCATCAGTAAATTGGAACAAGCTACCTGTTAACGTACCAAAGCTAACATCGGACTCGCCCCACATCATGCTCAAGCTAAGCTTGGCGTAATTGAGTTGATGCAACTGAGTTTCGGCAACCAATCTGGCATTGAACACCGCCGCTTGGGCACGTTTAACTTCAGCGTCGGCAGTCACGCCAGCTTGAGCACGCTGCTTAACTACGTTAAGGGTTTCTTCAGCGAGCAATGATGAGTCGGTTGCCAACTGTAACTGCGACTGCGCCGCTAGCACGTCGATATAACGTCGAGTCGTTTCAGCCAATAGGTTGAGTGCGGCAATTTTGCGCTCAGCCTGTAGATAAGCACGCTGCTCATTGACCATGCCGCTGCGGGCATCTAGCTTATCGCCCATCTCGATGACCGAGGACAGTGACACGCTAAACTCGGCACTATCAATACCTTGGTATTCACCAGAGCCAGCAACGTTATCGGCATCAAAGCCAATTTCATACCCAGGCGTCAGCGCTTGAGTTTGTGCCGCGCCATCGAGTGCTTGCTGCCTAAACTTAAAAACCTTAAGTGAAGGATGTTGCTGCTGTACCCGTTCAATAATCGTAGTTAACGACAAGGTATTTGTTTGTTCTGTGCTAGTAGTAGCGGCGGCAAGCGAGCCTGCCCATAACAGAGCAATAAGCGTCAGTGTGCAATAGAGCCCCCGCCATAAACAAAACATGCCGATTTTTGTGGCAGATTTAGCGACATAAGTATTATAAAACATCAGAGAATAAGCCTCGATTTAATACAAAATAGCAGACCTGTTAATTGCTAAACCTTCAAAAAGGAGCAACAGGTCTTAAGCAAGTTTTTAAAAAACTCGCTAACTGAATAAAATTTTGATTAAACGATTAAGGCTTTAGGGGGGCGTAGAAAAGCGTAGTAAGGTGCTTCAACAGATGTTGAATTAAAGGTAAAAATAGACGAACCGGAATTTAAAGCAACGGTTTGTATTAGTGCGACAGGGTGCATCAGTGTTAGGCAGCATGAGCAGCAATTATTGCTGCATTCCGTGCAGTCATCATCGACATGGACAGCAGAGGTTTGCTCAGCGCATTGATCGGCATTGTCATGGCTATCCTTGTCGTCATGGCTATCACTAATCAGCGGAGTATTATCATCGGCGCTGGCTAAGCCAACTTTATACTCAGCACTGTCAGCGCAATCGTCAAACGCAATGGCACAGTCATCAGCCATAGCAACCGCTGATTGCAGGGTTAAAATCACGATCAACAATACCCGCCCCAACGTTGCTGGAGACGCATTGATTATTGCTGTAAACAAACGCTTTAAGCAGAGCATTAGCTGTTGCGGTAACCGTTTATGACGTTAACGTGCATGTTAAGTATGTGACTCACCACTGAAATATATTGGCTCTAGTCTAAGCCAATCAAAATTAAAACACTATGGCTTAAGCCTGCTTAAAGAGTTATCGCCAGTATAAAGTTGTAAAAATCACGACTAAAGCACGTCAACAGGCCAATGAGTGAGCGCTCTTTTTCTACCTAGATAGAGTTATTTTACCAATCAAAATGTGATTACCTGAGCATTTTAGTCAACTACTGATTGAACCGCACTGAACATGCAAATAATATGCATGTAATTATTTTCAATGCTCTTGGAGCTCAATATGTCTCAGTCAAAAGAAAGTTTACTTGCTACTCGCGTAGGTGAGTTGGTTGCTAACGATTTTCGCAGCGCGCACCTATTCAGCCAGTTCGGCATTGATTTTTGTTGCGGCGGTGGCATTTCATTAGCGCGGGCGATTAAGCGTTTTGACGCAGACGAAAATGCACTGCTTGAAGCATTAATCACATTGAATAGCCAAGGTAAAAAGCAGCAGGGTTTAGATCAACTCGCACTACCTGACTTGCTTAACTACATTGAAGCCACGCACCATAGCTATGTTAGAGAAAAAGCACCGTTACTCATCGAATACAGCCAAAAAATGGTACGCGCTCACGGTGAAAAACACAGCGAGATAAAGCCGTTGGCAGGTTGGATCCGCGCATTAGCCGATGACTTGATGCCCCACCTAATGAAAGAGGAACAGATACTGTTCCCTGCGATTCTAGCGCTACACAACCAAGTCGACATGCAAAACTGCTTTGGCCATATCGCTAACCCCATCAATGCCATGCAATATGAGCATGACGATGCCCTGCAGATCCTTGAGAAAATCAGTCAGCTAACGAATGGCTTTGAGCCGCCAGCTCATGCTTGCACGACTTGGCGTGTGTGCTACGCCAGTTTGGCTGAGTTCGAAGCCGATCTTAAACAGCATATTTATCTCGAGAACAACATCTTGTTCCCAAAGGCGCTAGCACTCACCGCTTAAAGATTGTGGTTAAACAAGATAACTCGGTAGTAGAAAGTAGGCGTTAAAAAAGGCTCACCATTGTGAGCCTTATGACTAAATTGCTGTTTGTTGTATTGGAGACCAGCGCACAGATGTTTGTTTTTGCTGGATGAGCTGCTCAATCAACTCTCGAATTTTAGGTTCTGCATCGATGAATTTATTCATATTCGCTCCACCACTGCGGGCGTCATAAATTGCTTCACCATCTAACCGGCCATCATGAAACACCTTTATCTCTGCATAGACCATATATAATGCAAGATCCCAACGCCAATTAGCGGTATAAGTCGCGGTCCACTCACATTGCTGACTTGCATCTAGCTGTTCAACAATGCGGTATTTAATTTGCTTCTCCGCTAGAATTTTTTCCATCTCTTGCAGAAAGCCCTCTCGTACATCGGGGTTCTTCTGAATACAGACTTCAGCATTATTATTCACGTGTACCGGATCAACTCGCTGTTTAATTGAACAGGCGCTGGTTAATAGTAGAATTGACACTGCAACAAATAGTTTTTTCATGATATTCCTTATCTAGTATAAAACTCTGTTTATTCTTAATTTCTTAAGAAATATGAGCATATCAAGATAAAGGAAGATAGCAAGACGTCAGCAAGTAGCTTGCATTAGACCTTAATAAGATCTCTCAATTGCAGCACAGACGCTATTTCAATATGCGGCAGTTGCCCGTTAGCATTTGATTTATCATTGACACCAAAGCCAGGGTTAAGCCATACGGCTTGGCAACCTGCGCGCCTTGCACCATCCACATCGCTCGATGCGCTATCACCCACATGCAGAATACTTGATAAGGGTAAGGCGAGTTTCTCTGCCGCATGGGTAAACATATCTGCTGATGGCTTTTGTTTAAAGCCTTGCCCTGGATGCAGTACAAACTCAAATGCCCCTTCCAAACCGATACGTTGATGATCGACATTACCGTTGGTGATGCCAATTAATCGGTATCTAGTTTTAAGTGCCGTTAACAGCTCAACCACCTCGCTTGAAACCGTAAAATGACTACGCTGTATCATAAAATATTCAAGCGCAGCCTTTGCACCGGCTTTGGCTTGCTGAGCATGATAACCAAGCAGCTGTAACCCCCGTTCAAGCATCACTAAACGCGCTAAGCTTGTATCATGACGCAGTTCTGGTCGCTCGATAAATAATTCAAGCTTTAGCTTTCGCCAATCAGAAAATTGCCACTTTGTCGTCTTGGGATAATGCTGATGTAGAAATGTTTGTAGCTTAGCTTCGGCGGCATAAATAATGGGGCGGTTATCGTAAAGCGTATCGTCTAAGTCGAAGCTAATCGCTTGAAAAGCTTGAGGGCGAATAAATATTTTCATGGTTTACTGCCTCTCTTTTTCGCTCTTGGATGCGCGCCATCGTACACCTTTGCCAGATGCTGAAAATCGAGACTGGTGTAAACCTGAGTCGTCGATAGGTTAGCGTGACCTAACAGTTCTTGCACGGCACGCAGATCAGCACTGGACTCAAGCATATGGGTCGCAAAAGAATGCCGCAGCTTATGCGGGTGCACCTTAATGCCTATCGCTTGCTCTTGGCCCCATTTAGCTAAACGAGCCTGAATACTTCTATGGGCTAGTCGCTTACCTTTGGCAGTGACAAACAAGGCATCATCTTCACAAGCGATATCGCGCTTAAGCTCTAACCACTGAGCTATCGCGGTTAATGCCAATTTTCCTATGGGCACTATCCGCTCTTTACTGCCCTTACCTAATACCTTGACTTGCGCCTCTGAAAACTGAATATCGCTCACATTAAGCGCCGCCAATTCGGCAAGACGTAAACCTGAGGAGTAAAACAGCTCCATAATGGCTTTATCGCGAAAGCTTAGCGGGTCGTTAGCGTCGATATCAAGCAGGTGCGATACAGAGTCAACATCCATATTCTTTGGCAAAGGTTTGCCTTGCTTGGGGGCGGTAAGGCTAATCGCTGGGTTAACCTTTATCTGTTGTTCTCTGAGCAAGAATTCATAAAACTGCTTAAGCGAAGAGAGCGTTAATGATAAAGAGCGAGGACTCAGGCCTTGGCGATGTAATTTAGCCAAGATAGCCTGCAAAGACTCATGATATTGACACAACCATGACTCCGTCTCGCTAAATAGCTTCTCGACTCGCTTTAGCTCAAACAGGTAATTACGCACTGTATAAGCTGAAACTTGACGCTCGGTGCGTAAGTAACGTTCAAATCCGCTCAACCAAGCTGAATTATCAGCCATAAAGCCTCGCTATTAGATTTTAGTCAGCTGGTGATCAAGTAACTGTTTAAGCTGAGACAGCAGAAGGTGGTCCATCTCAGGATGAAAGTGGCTAGGATCTTGGCTAGCAATCGCAAAAATAACCTGACCGCATTCTTTAGATAATCGAGACAAGGCTACAGAACCGACCTCGGAGCCAAATAAACGCTTTGACTCTTCAATCGTTAAGCGGCCAAAGTAATAGCCTGAATTGAGTCGCTTGCTCCAGATCTGCGATAACTCACTATCTAGATCATGTACGGTGATGAGTCTGACATGGCTGAACTGAAACTTTTCTATCAAGCCATTTGATAACACTTGACGCAGCTCGCCCATGTCTTCACATTTTAGCAGTTTCATAGATAATTCACTGTTAAACATGTAGATCTGCTCGTTCCGCGATGCCATAGTTAGCAGCGCAGTAATCTCTTCTTCTAGCTGACTCACTCGTTGGCGTAACATCTCTTGCCGACGCTCAACCAAAGATACTGCACCGCGCTCAGCATGCGGAATACGCATGGCTAACAACAACTCTGGGTAACGACTAAAAAAGTCAGGGTTATCCAACAAGTATTCGCGGATCAGTATTTCATCAAAAGGAGGATTTTGCTTAGTACCATCTATCATTGTGCTATCTGTCCATCATAAACGTGCTCTGCAGGCCCAGTCATCCATAAAGGCTTACCTTCACCGTCCCAGTTAATCATCAGGCTGCCACCAGGTAGATCGACTTGTACGTTGCGATCCAGTTTCCCTTGCAAAATACCAACAACTACCGCCGCACAAGCCCCAGTGCCACAGGCTAATGTTTCTGCCGCGCCGCGCTCATAAACTCTAAGTTTAATATGGCCTGAGTTCACTACCTGCATAAAGCCAACATTCACACCTTTTGGAAAGCGCTCATGCTTGGTCAACTCTGCGCCAATGGTATCAACGTCGGCTTCAGCCACGTCATCAACCTCAATCACACAGTGGGGGTTCCCCATAGACACTGCGCCACAAAGATAGGTGCCACTCGATGCCAAAAGCAGGTAGGTTTTCTCTACTTTTTTGGCAGTAAAAGGGATTTTACTCGGCTCTAGCACCGGGATCCCCATGTTAACCGTGACTTTACCATCACGCTCAAGGCGCAACGTAATTTTGCCTGACGAGGTGCTTACACGAATTTTATGTTTACAGGTTAAGCCCTTGTTATGCACAAAACGGGCAAAGCAACGCGCCCCGTTGCCACACTGCTCTACTTCACTGCCGTCTGCATTAAAGATGCGATAATGAAAATCTAAATCGGGATCGTATGGAGGCTCCACCAGTAATAACTGATCGAAACCAACGCCGAAATTCCGATCGGCTAGACGCTTAATTTGATCTGGAGAGAAAAACACATTTTGTGTAATTCCATCAACGACCATAAAGTCATTGCCTAACCCATGCATCTTAGTGAACTGGATCAAGATGGACATCCTTAAAAGTATCTGTAGCGCATGCTTTATTTGCATCCGCTACTTAGTATTATTCTAGTTTACGGCAGGATCTGCTCGCCTTGCCATAATTGAGCTAATTTTTCTCGCTCTCTTATGACATAGGCTTTGTCTGCATCGACCATAAGTTCTGCGGCACGAGGACGAGAATTGTAATTAGACGACATAGTAAAACCGTAAGCTCCTGATGAACGAATGGCAAGGTAATCACCCGCCTGTACATTTAGCTGACGGTCTTTGCCTAAGAAGTCTCCCGTTTCACAAACCGGTCCAACGACGTCATAATTTTGTGTCTCGCCCACACGCTCTATCACCGGGATAATCTTCTGCCAGGCACTATAGAGAGACGGGCGAATAAGATCATTCATGGCGCCATCGACTAGCGCAAAGCGTTTGTCGCTGTTCTCTTTTAAATAAAGCACTTGAGTCACAAAGATACCAGCGTTAGCAGCGATAGCACGGCCCGGCTCAAAAATAAGCTTAAGGTTGCGATCACCTAGACGCGCTAATAAAGCAGCAGCGTAAACATCCGGTTGAGGTGGGACTTCTTTATCGTAAGTCACACCTAAGCCACCGCCGACATCAAAATGCTTAATCTCGATGCCTTGTTCGGCTAAACGATCGATTAACGCAAGCATACGATCCATAGCATCTAAAAATGGTTTAATTTCAGTAAGCTGAGAACCGATATGACAATCAACACCTTTCACCTCAAGCCCAGCTAACTCATTGGCACGAGCAAAGATGGCCTCAGCCTCTTCCATTGCGATACCAAATTTATTTTCTTTTAAGCCCGTTGAAATGTAAGGGTGGGTGCCCGCATCGACATCAGGATTGACTCGCAATGACACTGGCGCAACTTTACCAAGGCGTAACGCAACCAGATTAAGCTGTTCAAGCTCAGCGGCAGACTCAACATTAAAGCAATAAATACCAAGGTTAAGCGCCATCTCCATCTCGTCGACCGTTTTACCGACGCCGGAGAAAACCACTTTTGCGGGATCGCCACCGGCCTCTATCACTCGAGATAATTCGCCTCCTGACACAATGTCAAAGCCACTGCCTAAACGTGCCAGTACGTTAAGCACCGCAATATTTGAATTAGCTTTAACCGCATAACAAATAAGATGTGGATGCTCACTTACCGCATTATCAAACGCGTGCCAATGACGCTCTAACGTTGCACGGGAATAGATATAGAGCGGTGTGCCATGTTGCTTCGCAAGCTCGGCAACTTGGCATTGCTCCGCGTAAAGCGCATCTGCTTGATATAAAAAATGATCCAATGTCTTTAGTCCTTTTTGCTCTGTTCGCTTTGCTCATGCTCCGCGTCAGGCACCTGCTTATCAGTTGCCTGCTGATTAACGTCTTGTGGCGGCGCTCTAAATAGTGCGCTTTTCTGGCCACAACCTAAAAGTACTAGGCTACCAAGCCCTACTAGCAAAAACAGTCTCATTTTTTTCAACATCAGGTGACCCTTGTAGCAATAACACTACGGCTTGCTATACGGCGAAAATTGTTAATCCTGATGTTTGCAGACAGCCCGCTACGCGTCAACCCTATAACGCATTTATATCAGGCCTTTCTTGCATAAACTCTCGGGCTAATCAGCCGTATATTGGCTGCTTAATTAGCATAAATCACAGCTTAGCCACGAAAAAGCGTCCTAATACAAAATAATTCAACTAATCACTGCCATTACATCTCTGTCTACAACTCACAATAAACAGGCTAATGCATTGAAAATTAGATAATTAATTGTTTAGCTGTGCACTAAGTTTTATGTTGCGTTTGATTAACCACAAAATTAATGTGATTGGTAATCACGCTATCGATTGGTAATATGATCGCACTAACTAAATCTGAGGAAGAATTAGCATGGCTATAACAGATTTCGAATTTCATCAATTGGTTGATGAAATATTTCAAACAATTGATAACGCGATAGAAGTACTCATTGATGAGCAAGATGCCGATATTGATGTTGATGGTTCAGGTAATGTGCTGCAATTAGAATTCAATGGTACTTCCAAGATTGTTATCAATAAGCAAGAGCCGCTACATGAAATTTGGTTAGCGACGCAATTCGGTGGTTACCACTTTGCTTATGTTGACGGGAAGTGGATGGATGAGCGCAATGGCAATGAATTTATGCCTTTCGTGGTTGAGTCTATCTTCAAACAAAGCGGGCTAAAATTAGCTATTTAAGTTTTGTTATAGATAAGGGGGGCCTAGCTTCCCTTATTACTTTATCGCCGACCGAATTAACTTACCCCCTGCAACAGCCCCATTTCAGTACTATTATCCTCGCCAAACATCAGCCGCGGCTTCACTAAAAATCGACCTCAGAAGCCTCAAACGTCACCCCAAACGGCACTGCTATCAACTCGCCTTTAGCACGTTCTAATTTAAAAAACTGCGGCAGATTGAAATGCTCTTTTTTAAGCTGAGGATCGTCAAATGTATGGTAATGACTTAGCTTATTCACCAGCGCAGTAATGTCAGTTCCGTCCTGCACATAATGATTTAACTCGTTCATTTCATCTAAAATAAACACATCTAAACCTTGCTCTCGTTGACGCAAGAAGTATTGGATAGCACCTTTTGCGGCATAATCTTGGATCACCGCAGGCACCTTAGCAAAAGGCTCATCGCCTAAAGTAGGGCGCGGTAATTCCAATAGCTTTCGCTGAGATAATTGCTGATAGAAAGATTTAGCATCACTGAGGTTTTCGTAATGCATACCGCGATTATTATAAAACAGACCATAACGTATCTTGCCAACCTGCAATGCATAACTCAATGTCGTTGAACTTTGCGCCTGGCAGCTAAGTCGCACGGATCGATAAAGCAAATTTTGCACAGTGCGTTCAGTTTGCGAGCGTAACTTAATCGAACAGCTAATAACCTCAACAGCCACTGTTTGTGCCGCACGCTTCATTCCAGGTGTCACAAACGATAGCGCATCTAAAATACTATGCTCACCTTCAAAATGATGACAATGCCACTCTCCCCAGCTATTAAGGCTAATGACGTCTATTGAGTCCACCATGTTCAAATGGCGTCGACCAATCGAGAACACATTGCTGTTCATATAGTCGACCATGATGTCCTGCCCAGACCAACTTTCTGTCGGGTCGCTATTAAAATTCAATAGAAATACTAACTTGCGGAAATGCCATGGCTGATACAACGCCATTTTAGAGACTTTAGTCGACTCATGTGTCACTAGCCCATCGAGGCGATTAGCCGCTTGAGTGAGGTAAATTGATTTACGCTTACTTTGTCTAATTTCATACCAGCGGGTTTTATTATTGGCAACACCATTAAGGTTTGCCCAAACCAGCAGCTTAGCCTTACTTTTAGAATGAAAAACAGCACTATGCTCAAGAAAGTTCCTAGGATTAGCCGAACATCGGTACAGGTAATAATATTTATCTTGCTCACTGTAGATCACCGATAGATGCGGCTCTAAAATAGAGCGACTCCACAGTGAGTTAAGCCGCATTATTTGATGGGCATCTTCACTAAAATAGGTATGCAGTTTACGGGTCAGTAGCCCCAGCTCAGAGATCCTTAACCCTTCGCTTACTCTGTGAGTCGCAGCAAATTGCAACAAGGTTTGATAGCTACCGAGCATCAGTTCATTAAGCTGCTTGTTAAACCATTGCAACTGCCCACAGTGCCAATTTTCACAATCGTCTAATGTTTTCAATAGACTCGCTGACCAGTTCCAATCGGCGACGAGTTTTTTCATCTTAAAATAACGCCAATCAACCGCTTGATCAGAACGACTCAATTTAACGCCACACTTTAGGTAAAAGCAGCGCCTTGTGATCTCTAGACGCCTGCCATCTCCTCGTTTAAGCAAATAGGATTCTATCGCCTCATATAACAAGTAGTAAGCATCATTGGCCGAAGAAAAATCTCCCGCTAGAGTATGTTGCCAAATACGCTCGCTCACTAGGTGTGTATGAGGATATTCGCTAGCATAAGCCTCGAGTAATAGTACTTTAAGTAGTGCCTTGTGAGGCTTCTCAACACCTTTATAAAGCTGCCAAAGCGACGCACCAAAATACTCACTAGCAGGTAAGGCATTCGCATCCCCGAGTGATAATAACCTTGGGGACAGGTTAGCATTCGGCCACCAAGCGATGGGCTTACCCGCTAACCGAAACTGACTGCGATAAAACTCTTCCAGTAGCAACCAGTGCTGCGCACTACCGCTGTGTTCTTGCCCCATACAATTATAAAAATCAGTCTGCTCGCCCGGCTCTCTAATAAATTGCTCTGGATGAACTAAGTAAAAGTTCACCTCAAAATCAAACTTCGCAAACCACTCGCTCAGCAAGACGACTTTATTAGCCAGTCGTTCACAGGCACTTTTATCTAATTGCTCACTGTGCACCAACCAAACATCAATATCACTCTGGGGATTTTGGCCAAAACTTGCTGTACTCCCCATGCTGTAAACCCCTTCTATCAAAGGGTTAGATTCGTTTGTTGTCTTGGGTATGTCTATTTGAAGGGTATCGCAGGCCTCTGTGGTTTCAGCAACATATTGATAATCCACAATACCACAAGGCGTTAAGGGACCATTGTAGCCCGGTAACTTAGGTGCATGATGATGTAAAAAAACGGGAATAAGCCGAAGTAGATATCGCTTGAGTGGCGACAGTAATGCAATTGCTCTGGCATACCGGATTGTATCTAACCGCTGAGCTGCACGCTCGAAATGATCAAGCTCTTGTTGCAAATCAATTGACCTACTAAAGATAAATAACTTCCCCTAATCTATATGGCAAATCCCTAACCATCAAGCTAATGTGACCAATATCACACTTTTATTGTTTTAGAAATAGGGTGAACTTCAAAGAATCAGCAGCAGAATGTTACATCTGTATTCAGGCAATGTTAGCATTGGCGCAAATAAGTTCTAAGATGGAATATCGTTCATGTCTCAAAATCTGATCCGTATCGCAACACGTAAGAGCCCTCTTGCCATGTGGCAAGCCGAATTTGTGAAAGCTGAACTGGAAAAAATCCACGAAGGCCTAATCGTTGAATTGCTGCCAATGAGCACTAAAGGTGACATCATCTTAGATACACCACTGGCTAAAGTCGGTGGTAAAGGCTTATTCGTTAAAGAACTTGAAGTGGCAATGCTAGAAGGCAAAGCTGATATCGCGGTTCATTCAATGAAAGACGTGCCAGTAGAGTTCCCAGAAGGCCTAGGTCTTGAAGTTATTTGTGAGCGTGAAGACCCGCGTGATGCATTCGTATCAAATAACTACAAAACAATTGAAGATCTGCCACAAGGTGCCATCGTTGGTACTTCTAGCCTGCGTCGTCAGTGCCAAATTCGTGCTGCGCGCCCGGACCTAGTCATCAAAGATCTACGCGGTAACGTAGGGACTCGTCTAGCTAAGCTAGATGCAGGTAACTACGATGCTATCATTCTTGCAGCTGCTGGCCTTAAGCGTCTAAAGCTTGAAGAAAGAATCGCAAGCTTTATCTCTGCAGAGCAGTCACTCCCGGCAAATGGTCAAGGTGCTGTCGGTATTGAATGTCGTACTGATGATGCTCGTGTTAGAGCGCTTCTTGCACCACTTGAGCATGCTGAAACGCGTATGCGCGTTACTGCAGAACGAGCGATGAATACTCGTCTTGAAGGGGGTTGTCAGGTGCCTATTGGCGCTTACGCTGAAATCGACGGTGATACATTAAGCCTACGCGGTTTAGTGGGTAACCCTGATGGTAGCCAAATCATCACAGCTTCTTCTACGGGCAACAAAGCCGATGCTGAAAAGCTAGGTGTTGCAATGGCAGAAGAGCTTCTCGAGAAAGGTGCTAAAACCATTCTTGACGCTGTGTACGCAAACGCGTAACCCGCAAATGAAAATATTGCTGACGCGCCCAGAAGGGCGCAATCAGTTGATGATAGAGGCGTTAGCTCAGCGTAACGTCTCTTACTTCATCACGCCCCTTTTAAACGTCCAATCCACCTCAAATTTAGATGCTAAGCAAGTTGATATCACGCTCAAGCAAGCCGATATCATTATATTTATTAGCACCAACGCTGTCAGCTTTGCCTCTAAAGCGATCGATAATCAATGGCCTAAATCAGCCCACTACCTTGCGGTTGGTGATGCCACATACGCGGCACTTAAGCAGATAGGTATTACAGCCGAAAAAGCACCTGAAGACTGCCAACAAACTGAAGGCTTACTCACACTCGCCTCGTTAACAGATGTGGATAGCAAACACATTGTCATTGTCAGAGGGCAAGGCGGACGCGAAGATTTAGCCACTGAATTAACCAATAGAGGTGCTGTTCTGAGTTACTGGGAAGTCTATAAACGCGGCTGCCCAACGCTTGACGCTGATAATATTTGCCTGCAATGGCAAAGCTTCGGCATAGACACTATTATCATTACCAGTGGCGAAATACTCGATAACCTTGTTAAAACAGTACCAAAAGAGCTATTTGCTTGGCTGCGAACTTGTCATATTATAGTGCCAAGCTCCCGAGTATATGAAAAAGCAAAAGCGTACGGCCTAGTGCAGATTAGTAATGCCACCGCCGCAAACACTAATGCGATGTTAACTGCGTTATCTCTAAAGTAAATCCCAGTTAATATTAAGTTTATACTCGCTATTTCTGCAGCATCATAGCTTTCAAGGACTGTTAAATGGAAACCAAGAACACTGACGCCAACGCTTCAGAGCCGACTCCCGAGCAAACTGTAGTAACACAGCCAGTTATCGAGGTGCAGTCAGAGCCACAAGTTAATGCTAGCGAAAGCACTGTTATCCAACCCTCTTCTCAAAGCAAACCTACGCCTTGGGGCATTATTTTCACCCTCTTTTTACTATTGCTATTAGCGTTTGCTTCTATCGCTGGCGGTTACTATCTGTACCAACAGCTTCAAACTCAGCAAGCTAAAACTGCAGAGCTACAGCAGGAGCTAAAGCAGAAGTTACAAACCGTACTTGTCGCGCCAAACCAGCGGATAGCTTCTTTAGAGCAACAACAAAATCAATTCAAGTCTAGTGTTGATTTAGCCATGGCGAAGACACTCGAACAGCAAACTCAGCTTGAAGAACGAGTATCGATTATTGCCCAGCGCAACCCAAACCATTGGCGCGCCGAAGAGGCTAAATACCTAGTTAGACTGGCAGGCCAAAAACTGTGGTTAGAAAAGGACCCGAGTACGGCAACTAGCCTGTTAAAAGCGGCTGATGAACGTATTAAGTCAATGCGCGATCCTTCACTGATGCCGTTAAGAAAAGCACTCGCCAAGGATATTGCAGTCGTTGCAGCGATTAAGAATACCGATATATCGGGCACGGTTTTAACCATAGATAACATCATAGATGGCTTAGATAAACTGCCATTGAATCGCGCTGAGACTCATTTCTCTGCTGAAGAGCTTGCCGATACAAAAGTGAGTGACTCACTTGATGATTGGCAGTCTAACTTAGCTAAATCATGGCAGGCATTAATTGATGACTTCGTGATTGTCAGAAAACGTACCACAGATGCAGCACCACTTCTTGAGCCTGATCAGCAATGGTATTTGGTTGAAAATATTAAGAATAAACTACTGCAAGCTCAACTGGCCTTATATCGCCAAGATCAAGTTAATTACCGTAATTCAATCAAGCTAGCTAAAAAATGGATCTATCAGTATTTTGATCTAAAAGATCAGCAAACTATTGATACCTTAGCGACATTAGATGCGCTAGAAACATTGAAGATCCAAACAACAAATATCGAACGTTTTGAAGCATCTAACCTGCTTAATCAGCTAGTGACCTATGGCAATTTAATGACTGAGGAGGCGCAATAATGGTTCGTGCCCTCGTCTACCTCGCCATTATCCTACTAGGGCTTTGTATCAGCCCTTTCCTCGTCGGCAGTAAAGGCTATCTATATTTGGCTATCGGTGAATACCAAATAGAAACCAGTATTGTCTTTGCCGTTATTGCGCTAATTATTTTTTACAGCCTGCTACAGCTGGTTGAGTTTGTTGTTGTATGGCTATTGAACCTCGCCTTAAATAGCCGCTATCTTCCAGAAAGATGGCGCAAAAAAGCGGCCCGTAAACACACGCTGTTAGGCGCGCTAGCATTAGCCGAAGAAGATTGGCCAGCAGCAGAAAAAGCCATGGCTAAAGGGGCTGAAAAAGGTGAGATCCCAGCCTTAAACTTATTAGCTGCAGCTCGTGCAGCCCATCATCAGGATAATCATCAAGCCCGTGATGAATACTTAGCAAAAGCGCAATTAGAGCCTTTAGCGGTGAACGCTGTCAGTACCACGCGTACCCGTTACTTATTACAACAAGGTGATTTAATCGCAGCAAGAGAAGAGTTAGATAAACTCAATCCGACCAGCAAGAGTAAGTTACCCATCCTCAAATTGGCCATTGAGCTTTATCAAGCACAACAAGATTGGCAAGCACTAAAATTACTGCTGCCAATCGTTAGTAAAAAGCACGTATTAGAAGATGATGCTTTTAACGCTTTATCACTTAAAACGAATACGGCTTTACTCAGCCAGGCAGCTGAAGCCAATGAGCAAGAATTAGAAAAGTGCTGGCATTGGTTAACCCGTGGCGAAAGAAAGCAAGCAGAATATATTGCGCTATACGCAATAGGTTTGAGTCGTTTTGAACGCAAAGATGAAGCCGTTAAAATGTTACTCAAACAGGTAAAAGCATCACCATCAGCATCAGTGTTAAATGCATTAGCACAAGTGCTCACGCCTAGCGACATTGACGCTAAAAAGCAGTTATTGGCATTGGAGTCTAGCTATGAAAATAACGCCGATTACCAAGTCTGCTTAGCAAAGCTTTACCAGCAAAATCACGATTATCATCAAGCTAAGATCTGGTGGCAAAAAGCCTGTTACCTGCAAGATGACATCAATAGCTTACATGCTCTAGCTGATGCACAAGAACATTTAGGTGAACTCAACAGAGCGCTGCAAACCAGACGAAATGCAGCAAAGCTAATGTAACGCTTATACCTTTTTTAACTAAAGGCCGCAGATTTTGCGGCCTTTTTTTATGTAGCAAAACTGGCTAATTTGCAAACTCTATTCTAAGCAATTGATAACAAAACTATTCGCAGCATCATACGTAAATGTTGCTTAATTCCCCCCTCACCCCTTGACTTCCCTGAATTTGACAACGGCCCAATGCAGTACAAAATTCATACTGTCAGCACAAAAAAAAGATTACTAAGTACTGATAATTCTTAATTTAACTCACGGATGAGATGGTTAGAGTAACTTATGATGGATACATTCACTCCCAAGCAGGACGCCACGATTGTTAAGCTCTCTGGCTCTATAAATGCAAAAAACAGTCAAGGTGAAATGCTGCCCTTAGGTGTCGGCGACACACTAAAGCAAGGTGCAGAGCACAGCATATCACCAGAAACCCAGTTCACATTACAATACAGTGATGGCACTACCGTCACTCAAGACGACTTGGCAATAAATCCTGGGACTAGCAGTGAAAGCGCTCAGGTAGCAGAGCCAACTGAAACTGCGCTCGATCCTGAAATCGCAGCCTTACAAGCTAAACTCCTTAGCGGTGAAGATCCGACAGAAAACTTACCTGATACCGCTGCAGGCGAAACTGCCCCAGCAGGAAACGAAGGCGGAGGCTATGTTGCCGTTGGCCGAACAGGTGATGAAACCCTCGCTAACGCTGGGCATGATACAGCGGGCTTTGAGCAAGTTCAGCTTACACAAGTGGACGAGTTACCCTCTTTTCTTGCTAAATTTGCATTACCTCGTATCACTGCCCAGGCAGTAACCTTATATGAAAAACATCTAGAGCAAGGCTCAGACCCACAAGTCGCCCAACTGTCTCAAGCCGAGAGTGTATCCGTTGAAGTTCAAGCAGGGATCCGTGAGCTTGTTATTAATAGTGTAAACGTTTTTACTGACGGTGCTTTTGTTGGCCCCGTATCAATCAGCACTCAATATGGTGTGCTAACCATCAGTGCCTATGATCCTGTGAGTTCAGTATTGACCTACAGCTATACCTTAGTTGCCACACTCGATCACTCAGATTCAGATACCTTATCCGAGCTATTCCTGTTGCAGCTCACTGATAATCAGGGAGTTCAGACGACCTCTTTAGTCACTGCAAATGTTGTTGATGATGCGCCAAGTGGATTAGATGATAGCAATGAGATTAACCAAAACAATCTTGACGGCGTTGCTGGTAATGTACTGCAAAACGATACTCTCGGTGCCGATTTAGCCGCTGTAACACAAATAAGTAATAGCGAAAATAGTAGTAGTGACGTTGATGGCAGCACCGTAATATCAGGAGTTTATGGTTCACTAATTATTGCGGCTGATGGTAGCTATACTTATGAATTAAACAATCAATTATCAGAAATTCAATCTCTCGCTTTAGGTGAGCAATTCTTCGATACATTCAACTACCAACTAACCGATAGTGATGGTGACTCAGTAGTCCAAGCACTTGTTATTACCATCACAGGTGAGAATGACGCGCCAGAGATCACCTCCTCTCTCGAAGATGCCTTGGGCAATGTTATTGAAGCGGGTGTCCTTGTCGGTGGCAATATAGCAACTGCAGGTATCCCACAGGCTAGCGGTACCCTATCAGCAGATGATGTTGATAATGGAGCCATACTCACTTGGCAATTAAATGATGACCCTGTTACGCCATACGGCGTTTTCACACTCAACGAATCTACCGGTGAGTGGCTATTCACTTTAGATAACGAGCTCGCCAATAGCCTAGCTTATGGCGATACAACTACAGAAACCTTTAACATCACAGTGACTGATGAATATGGTTTATCTGATACCCAAGTGGTGACGATTACAATTAACGGTACTAACGATATACCAGAGTTAACTGTGGGTGTATCCGGTAGCGTTACCGAAGATGTGATTGATGTCGCTCCAGATAGGTTAGTCGCTACAGGTACCATTACTGCTGTAGATGTCGATAACAATGACGTACTCAGCCTAGACAGTAGTTATAACAAGGATATCTATTGGCAAAATGGTGCCAATGCGGATCTGTCTGCACAACAAATCAGCGATATCATCGCCAGTTTTAGTCTCGATAACGATGATATGGGCTGGACATACGATATCGATAACGACCTGCTCAATTTCTTAGCCGAAGGCGATATTATCAGCTTAAGCTTTGATGTGACTGTTACTGATGAAAATGGTGCATTCGATACTGAAACCGTCACCATTACCATTAACGGTACCAATGACGCGCCAGAACTCACACCTGACTATGGTGAGGTCGATGAAGACGCGACACTAACCGTTGCAACTGCGCAAGGTGTACTGGCTAACGATACCGATGTCGATGCTAGTGATAGCTTAACCGTTACGGGGATCTTATTGGGCACCACAGGCACTGCAACCACTGTTGCCGATGGGACTCCAGGGGTGATCACGAATGACTACGGCACACTAACCATCTATGCCGACGGTAGTTATAACTTTGTCGC
>NZ_JBRILQ010000040.1:0-43542 GCF_052977045.1 Shewanella sp. 125m-7 | reverse complement strand
CTGATGAGTTTAAGCAACTACATCGTGGCCCATTGTGAGGCCGATTAAAAGTGGATGGGTCCATTCCATTATCCATGTGGGTCAACGCGGAGAGCTTGTGACCTACAGGATGTAGGGAATGCCATTTATGCAGGATGCATATAAATGGCCTCGAAGCTGGTCATTTCCAGGCGCCACTTTTATTTTCACTTTTGTAAAAGTGAAGACAAAACAGTATTCTCGAAAGAGAAGCGATAAAGCCCGTTGCTAATGCATCGGGCTTTATCGCTTCGATTTGTTGGAATAAGATTTACTGGCAGCACAGTCTCTCACAACCAGGAAGATGACGACCTACTCATGAGATCAATGGGTATCTTTTGAAGATTGATGACATTAACCACGATCTATCAAGTAGCTATAAAAACGAATTGGTTTCTTATGGGGTATACCGACTGGCATAAAGAAACCGTCGGAAATAAAAAAAGCCAGAGATAATCTCTGGCTTTTTAATGGCTAGGGCTTAATTACTTGTCTTCTTTTAACCACTGAGCGGCGCGTTTAGCGAAATAAGTTAGGATGCCGTCTGCACCTGCACGCTTAAAGCAAAGCAATGATTCCATTACGATGGCTTTCTCGGCCAACCAACCATTTTGGATTGCAGCCATATGCATGGCGTACTCACCGCTAACTTGATACGCGAAGGTTGGCACTGCAAGTTCTGTTTTTACGCGGTGAACGATATCTAGGTAAGGCATGCCAGGCTTAACCATTACCATGTCCGCACCTTCCTGAATATCGAGAGCAACTTCATGTAGCGCTTCATCGCTGTTAGCTGGATCCATTTGATAGCTGTGCTTATTGCCACCTTTTAGGTTGCCTGCTGAGCCTACTGCATCGCGGAATGGACCGTAGTAGTTAGAAGAGTACTTTGCAGAGTAAGCCATGATTTGGGTATTAACGTGACCCGCTTCTTCTAGTGCTTGGCGAATAGCACCTATTCGTCCATCCATCATGTCTGATGGCGCGACAATATCTGCGCCAGCTTCTGCATGAGATAAGGCTTGTTTCACCAGAATTTCAGTAGTGATGTCATTCATGATGTAGCCAGTTTCGTCGATGATGCCATCTTGACCGTGAGTCGTGAATGGATCGAGGGCTACGTCAGTCATCACACCTAGCTGTGGGAAAGCTTCTTTAAGTGCACGAACTGCTCGCTGAGCTAAGGCATCCGCATTGTAGGCTTCTTCAGCCATCAAAGTCTTTTTCTCAGCTGGAGTCACTGGGAATAGAGCGATTAGAGGAATACCTAGTTCCACGAGCTCTTCTGCTTCTTTAAGCAGTAGATCGATAGATAATCGCTCTACACCAGGCATAGAGGCAACTTGCTCTGTGCGGTTGTTCCCTTCAAGAACAAACATTGGGTAGATTAAATCATTAACCGACAGTTGATTCTCTGCCATTAGGCGACGACTAAATTCATGCTTACGCATGCGGCGCATTCTACGTTGTGGATAGGCACTGGTAATAATATTCACATTTGGCTCCAGACGATGGTGATATTAATTTTGTTCCGGGCGGTATAGTTTTATACGATTACGCCCTTCATTCTTTGCTTGATAAAGTGCTTTATCAGCCTGTTCTAATAACAAGGTGGTATGCTCTTCTGAGGTGATAACTTCACTACTTACCCCAATGCTTACCGATATTGTGATGGTATTTTCTTCCCAATAAATCGGTAGCTTATCGATAACTTTTCTTATTGACTCAGCGACTTGTGTCGCACCAACTTGATCAGTGTTGGGTAATATAATAGCAAACTCTTCACCCCCAAAACGTGATACTAGATCAGTTGGTCGTTTTAAATGCTCTTTTAGTTTCTCAGCAATAACCCTTAATGCTTGATCACCTGCAAGATGGCCATAGGAATCATTAATCATTTTGAAGTGATCTAAATCGAGCATTAAAATTGCCATTGGAGATTGTTGCCTACGGCTAATCCGACCCTCTGCGATAATACGCTTATCAAATGAGTTGCGGTTTTTCACACCGGTAAGGCTATCTATTGTTGTTTGTTCAGTGAGCTTTTGATTAGCTTCATTGAGCTCCCTTAGTGCAATCTCTAGTTCTAAGGTGCGTTCTTGTACCATTTGGGTTAAAAGTTCGCTGCTTCGAGCTTCAATACGTAGTGCAGCTTCTTTACTGTCTTTGGCCTGAGCTAAAGCATCTTTTTGAATTTGAAGCTTAGATAGGCGCTCATCGTTGTAGCGAATCGCTAATAGCGCTGCCATAAAAACAATCTCGACGCTAAGCCCAATCATAAACGGGGTTTTCGGTTCAATATTCCAGTCGAGTAGGCCTAAGTAAATCGCACCAGACAATAATGCACCTAGCATCATTCCTGCCCAACCAATGGCAAACAACTTTGCCAGCTTGTAGCCCTTAATTGCTTCGAGCAAGGACATATACATTAGCATCAGGCTTGCCAGCATTACAGCGTAAATATTAATCATTAACGCGGTCGTATAGTTGAGTAGCAAGCCCATAAACAGAAGTAATACAGAGAGTGCGGCACAAACTCTGCACAACCTCAACATAGCTTGGTTGTAGTATTTTAGCTGCATCACCTTTTCAGAAAACAGGAAAGCGAACATCATAGATAGACTAAGGAGAGCCGGTAATGCGTATTCTTGAATAACAGGAAAGTTCGGCCAGATAAATCGAAATGCTAAGCCGTGAAGTGTTGCTATAAATAGGGTGATAGAGAGTACATACCCTGCATAGTAGGTATAGCTAAATGAATTGGATGTAATGGCAATGAGTAGGCTAAATATACCAATGGCCATCAGTACACCAATCTGAAAACCATAAAAAACCGAACGCTGTTCAGCATCTTGATAATAAGTATCACTGCTCCATAAGGTCAAAGGTAGGTTGACCGAGCCTGATGTATTTATTCGCAAATAGAAGCTATGGTTTTCATATTGCTGACTATTAAAAGCGTATAAAAAGTGTGTATTTAAGATAGGCCTTTGGCTAAATGGAAGGCTGTCACCAACTATTAGCTGTTCAACAAGCGTCGCGCCATTGAAGTGGTAAAGCTCAATATAGTCCAAATGTGGATTAGCTAACGATAAAATTTGCTGGCGTGGATCATGGGACTGATGCTTTAGAGTGAACTTAACCCAATGGAGATGTTGCCCTATACCGTTAATGTTGCTTAATTCATATTGTTGCCACGGCAGGTCTGTAGAGTTAACGACTTGCTGTATATTCGAGTTGGCTAGTGACTCACTAATATATAACAGAGGTGTTAAAGGAACCTTATCAGTAGTCTCTTCATTAATAACGAGGTGCATCTCGGCATTGGCGAGATTAGAAAAGGCGAATAGCGCAATAAAGACGAATAACTGAAAATGAAGCTGCATTAACAACCTAAACCAAAAAATTGGCGACTATTTCTATAGGTATTTTCAGCAAAGGTATCAATTTCTTGCTGTTTTAGATCGGCAATATACTGCGCGATATACGGTAGGTATTTAGGCTCATTTTTACTGGATTTTGGTTTTGGACGCATACTTCTTGGTAAGAGGTAGGGGCTATCAGTCTCAATGAGGATTCTATTATCGGGAATATAAGGAACTATCGAAGCGAGTTCTTGCCCGCGGCGCTCGTCACATACCCACCCCGTGATCCCTAAATAGATATCCTGCTCTATATAGGCTTCGAGAGACTGCATATTACCGGTAAAGCAGTGTAATAGCGCAGCTGGGAGATCTGCGCGATACTCTTTTAGAATAGCTAAGAAGTCTTGGTGAGCATCACGTTCATGCATCAAAACCGGCATTTTCAGCTCGACAGCGAGCTCTAGCTGCTTAGCAAATGCGTTGCGTTGCATATCTCGTGGCGAGAAGTCTCGATTGTAATCAAGGCCGCACTCTCCTACGGCAACGACACATGGTGATTTGGCAAGCATGCGGATGGTGTCTGCACTATTGTGTTGCCACTCACTGGCATGATGAGGATGAACACCCGCCGTGCTATAGAGTTGCTTGGGAAACCGTTCACATAGCTCGATGGCATGCTTACTTTCATCTAGATCGCTGCCAATAACAACCATAGAAGTAACCGACTGGTTTACAGCATCTTCAATGACACCTTGTATGTCGTTTTCAAGCGAGCTGCCGATAAGATTGACAGCTATATCCATATATTGAGGCATTACTTTAGACGCTTTACTCGAATGGTGGTGTTACGGTCATCTGTACCTAGCATAAATGAACCAAAAGCCGCCTTTTCAATAAAGACTTTTTGCCCAGGTTTTATTCGGAAGGTGCGATTATCTGTTTGCTTCCAGATTTGATTGTTGGCAAATGAAATTTTTAAGGCGCCGTAAGCATCTTTAGAGACTTTGGCTACCTCTAGGTAGATCTTGCTTATCTCTTCTTTGTCGGCTTTTTTTACTTGGCCAAAGTCATCATGGGATGTCTTGTTTGCCGTTGATACGACGGCAGTGGTTGATGCCGCTACGGCGAGGGTTTCTGTAACCGGGAGCTGTGCAGTTTTAGCTGGATGTGAATTTAGTGATGAAGAAAGCTTGTCATAACAAATTAATCGTTCGAGCTTATCTTGAATTGCTGCACATTGTGTTAACTGAGTTTCAACGGATGCATGGGCGCCGCTTGAGATAAGTAAAGACGCTGTGGTAAGTAGCAATAAGCGTTGCTTGGTCATCAATAACTTCCTTTTATTTTTATAAAGCAGGTTTTAGACTGATTTTACATTTTATTAGGCGAATTGAAACATTAATGTTATTGATTACTTAACGTTATAAAAACAAAAAAGGTATTATCTTTGTTGAGTGACAACGAGATAATACCTTTATATAAGCTTAACAAGAAAATCTATTGGGACTCTGACTCTTTCTGTTCGTCTCCATCTTCGTTCTCGTCATCTTCATTGCCTTTGCTGTAGAAACGCGCAGCAATCAAACCACCTTCAAACAGAATGAGCATAGGAATCGCTAGCATCGTTTGAGAGATGATATCTGGAGGCGTTAAAAGCATACCAATAACAAAGGCGCCAACAACAATATAAGGGCGTTTTTGTTTCAGGTCTTCAGGTGTGGTGACGCCTGCCCAACATAGCAGAACAACGGCTACCGGGATTTCAAACGCTAAACCAAACGCAAAGAACAACTTTAAAATAAAGTCCAGGTAACTGCTTATATCCGTTGCGACTAGGACCCCTTCTGGTGCGGCACTGGCGAAAAATCCAAAGACGACCGGAAAAACGATATAGTAAGCAAAAGCAATACCTAGATAAAAAAGGAGTGTGCTACTGGTTAGTAGCGGCACAACTAAACGCTTTTCATGCTTATATAGGCCTGGTGCGACAAAAGACCACACCTGGTAAAGGACATAAGGTACTGCAACAAAAAATGACAAAACTAATGTCAATTTAAAAGGGGCAAAGAATGGCGCAGCGACATCAGTTGCAATCATACTGCTTGATTCCGGCAGTACTTGCATCAATGGTGTGGCCATATAATGGTAGATATCGTTAGCCCAGTAAACCAAGCAAATAAATACCAAAAGAACACTGCCAATTGCTTTTAGTAACTTGGTTCGTAACTCAAGCAAATGGCTGATTAATGGCTGCTGTTGTGACATGGACTACCCGTTAGGTTTGTCTGAATTAGCACTCGTTGTCGAACTTGTCTCAGCTGGAGGCGTTTCTTTGGCTGGTGTATCTTTCGCCGCTGGAACGTCTTCTACTTGATAAGGTCGATTAACAGATTGAGCCGCTTCTTTTAATTGATCGATTGAATCCTGTAACTCTGGAGAAAGGTTTTTCAAACCCTGACTCTCTGCATTTTTCAAATCAGAGTGCAGTTGCTCAATTTTAAGCTCTTGCTCTAATTCGTCCTTTACCGAGTTAGCCATTTTTTTCATGGCGCGGATCCAGCTAGAGATTGAACGTACAGCCGTTGGAAGTCTTTCAGGGCCAAGTACTACTAGGCCCAAGATCCCAATCAGCAGCAACTCCATAAAGCCGATACCGTCGAACATAGTCGATTACGCCTGTTCTTTACCTTTAGACTCAGCCTTTTTTTCGGCTGTCTCTGCAACTTTTGCTGTTTCTGTCACTTTTGCAGTGTCAGCAGCGGGTTTGTCAGTTGCGTTTTCTTCTAAAGCTTTCTTTTCTTCTTCAGAAGACATGGCGTTCTTAAAGCCTTTAACGGCACCACCTAAATCGCCGCCTAGTGAACGTAACTTCTTAGTTCCAAACAATAATACGACAATCAAAGCAACAATAAGAAGCTGCCAAATACTAATGCCACCCATGGATGAATCCTCTTAATTAGATACTGGTTCTATTATGAACCTTTGGTTAATTAGGTCTAGCTAAATTTTGCGATTCTTCGGTCTAGATCGCCATCCAAGCACCCACAGAGTGAGGCCTATGCCAATACTGCCATAAGAGGGCCATAGTGTAGCGTCTTGGTTTAACAAAATCGTGCCGCAGATCACTAAAACAGCCGATGTAATCAAAAGATAGTTACTTTTATGAGCTTTTTGTTGATGTTTGAGATACCGATCTAACAAATTATTTTGATTTTTAGATAGGTTGCGACCCATTTTTAGGTTGTCGTAGATAAGCTCTGGTAGTTCAGGCAAATGTTCAGCCCAATACGGTAACTGTTTCTTAACCTTGTCGGCCATTGCTTTTGGCCCAACTTGTTCTGCCATCCACTGCTCTAGGAAAGGTTTGGCTGTTTGCCATAAATCTAACTGTGGGTATAGCTGACGCCCCAGGCCTTCAATGTAAAGCAAGGTTTTTTCGAGTAGCACGAGTTGGGGTTGAACGACCATGTCAAAACGTCGAGCCGTTCTAAATAGCTCGAGTAAAACATGGCCAAATGAAATTTCATCGAGCGGTTTGTTGAACATAGGTTCGCAAACCACTTTAACAGCTTGTTCAAATGCGCCGACATCCGTATCTGGCGAAACCCAGCCTGACTCAATATACAGCTGAGCAATACGGCGATAATCGCGATTGAAAAAGGCTAAAAAATTCTCGGCTAAGTAGCGTTTATCTTCTTCGGTAAGCGTACCCATAATGCCGCAGTCCAAACCGATATAGAAAGGATCGTTAGGGTGCTCACGACTGACAAAAATATTGCCAGGATGCATATCTGCGTGGAAAAAGTTATCACGAAACACTTGGGTGAAGAATAGCTCTACACCACGCTCTGCGAGTAGTTTAAAATTAGTCCCTTGCGCTTCTAATGCCACTTTATCCGATACGGGGATACCATCGATGCGCTCCATCACGATAAGGCGTGTAAAACACAGTTCTTCATACATATAAGGGATGTAGAGTGCATTGGAGTCGATAAAGTTGTTGCGTAGCTTAATGGCATTGAGAGCTTCAAGCTTAAGGTTCAGCTCGCCTTCTATCGTCGTACGATAGTCCTCGATGACTTCAGCAGGACGTAAGCGGTTATTTGCGCCAAGCAGGCTTTCTAGGAAACCTGCGGCTTGTGACATGAGTAGAATGTCAGCATGCACCTTCTGTTCAACATCCGGGCGCAAAACCTTTAATACCACTGCTGCACCATTAGATTTAAGTGTTGCAGTATGCACCTGTGAGATAGAGGCTGATGCTAACGGCGTATCATCAAAATGGTCAAAATAGGTTTCGATTGGTGCATTTAGCTCTTTTTCGATTGAAGCGCGAGCAATAGCGGAGTCAAAAGGCGGCACTCGGTCTTGCAGCATAGCAAGCTCTTCGGCCCACTCGTCAGATAATAGATCGCGACGAGTCGATAGCATTTGGCCAAACTTGATATAAACAGGCCCGAGTTCTTGCATCGCCAGCTTTAGGCGTTCGCCACCGACTTTATCCTTGTGTTGATTGCGTAGCCAGAAGAAGCAGCCCCTTAACAGTTTGAAGTACCATGGCGTTAACTTAGAAGGAATTAAATCATCTAGTCCGTAGTGCAGAGCAGTACGAATGACGTGATAAGCGCGCCTGATACTTTTTACTGTCATGGTTTCATTTTTACCCTGTTGATAAGCTGGTCTACTCGTGTAGCCATGGCGTCGACATCGACGGTTAAATCATCGATTCTATCACTTAAATAGATATATTCGAGTTTATGAGGAGCGAGCTTATATTCTTCGATTGTGAGCTGACCAAGGTGTGATCGAGTCTTAAACAGCACATTGCTTAGATCGCTTTTGACCTGTTTGAGGCCTTGGCTGATAAAATGTGTCGGTGCATCACCGATGTAACGAGAAAGAGGCTCTGCGAGGTCGATATCAATGTGTTGCATGTAGTGACTAAACGTCTGCAATAGGCTTAAGTCACCTTCAAGACTGAGTTTGTCTTGTTTTATCAACTCGGTCAGGTTTGCACCTTCAGTCAGCTGATACAGCGTGGTGACATCGGCATTCACTTTAGTCGTGATCTCACCTTCGTAATGAGAGAAGACTAAGATCTCTTTGGCAAACAAAAAGTAAAGCGGCCAGTTGAGCTGTGAAAGTTGGATACATAACACTTTGCCGTGAAGGCTACGCAATTTAGCGTAGTCTTCAGGAGATTGTGAGATCAGCTTGTTTAGGCTGATCTCAATCGCGGCGCAGGCAAGTAATGGCAGGTCACGAGACATAGTGAGTCCAATCAGAATTTGTAACCTTTGTGCAAGGCAACGATACCGTCAGTCATGTTGGTGTAGTTGACTTGTTCAAAGCCAGCATCTTCCATCATTTGCTTTAGGGTATCTTGGTCTGGGTGCATACGAATTGATTCTGCAAGGTATTCGTAGCTGTCAGCATCTTTAGTGATGAGTGAACCCATCTTCGGCAGAATTTTAAAGCTATATAAATCGTAAACCTTACGCATGATTTCATGCTGAGGTTTAGAAAACTCAAGTACCAATAGCTTTCCGCCAGGCTTTAATACACGAAGCATTGATGCAATCGCTGCATCTTTATTGGTCACATTTCGTAGACCAAAAGCAATCGTGATGATATCAAAGTGATTATCAGGGAAAGGCAGCGCTTCAGCGTTGGCTTGAACGTAGTTGACGTTACCGACAATACCTTTGTCTCTTAGCTTTTCACGGCCTACTTTAAGCATAGAATCGTTGATGTCGGCTAGAGTCACTTGGCCTGTGTCACCAACAATACGAGAAAATTTAGCGGTTAGATCGCCTGTACCGCCAGCAAGATCTAACACCTTCATGCCTGGACGTGCACCCGCACTTTCGATTGTGAATCGCTTCCACATGCGATGAATACCGAAAGACATGACGTCATTCATTATGTCGTACTTTGCTGCGACAGAATGGAATACGCCAGCAACCATGTCGGCTTTCTTCTCTGCTTCAATGGTCTTATACCCGAAGTGAGTGCTCTTTGGAGTGTCCTCTGACATCTATCTGTTCCTATAACGTTAGCAATTAAATTTTTTGCGATTGTAAGTCATCGAAGCGAATTGCTGAATCTTTCATCTATCACTCTGTGACCGATGTTAGCTATCCGCTTAAGGATTATAAAAAAATGCGTGATTGCGCAGGCTATCGCAAAATTGACAGCGCATTACACCATAATAATTGTCATTGTTGAATAATTATTACTAGCTATAACGCATTCATACGTGCGCTGATATAGGAGTAGATCAATTCACTGATGCTTTGGCCTGTTTCGCGGTGGCCAGCTTCTGCTCCTGCAACATGGCAGCAAGGCGCCGCCTCAGCTAAATGCAAGTAGGCGCTTGGGCAATGCTTGGCGATATAACTGACATAATAAAGTGCGTCGAGTAACGGCACACCCGCGGCCGTTGATGCACTGCTGGGCATATTGGTAATAGCATCAAGATCAAGCTCGACAGCAACAGGTAGTTGAGTATTGTTAAGCTGTGTAGCGATACTCTTTAAAGCTAGCTCTAAGCTGAGTTCTCGACGGATCCAGATTTGCTGCAAACTATGCCAATGACCACCAAATGCGCTAAGTTGCTCAAGTGTGGTTTCGCTATTTTTGAGCTCATGTAGACCGAGCACATGATAGTAGCCAAGTGCTCCTGAAGCCGCGGCGTAGCTAAAACCGTTGCCGCTATGGCGCCCTTCCTTAGGTCTAAAATCTGAATGTGGATCCATATTAACGGCTGCGATAGGGCGCTTAAAGGCACTTTTTGCTGCCATCAGTAATCCATAGGCATTGTTATGCCCACCTCCGATAACGATAGGTTCGAGCCCTGAATTAAATACAGCGGTTAACACCGTAATGACGCGTTTATCGAGTTGCTCGACATTATTTCGCAACGTATCGGCAGAGCTATTTGAAGGCAACTGAAGATCTTGCGTATTAATCTGTCCAAGTACTAAACACTGATGACCGCTGCAAAATCGATTCGACTGTAGATTAAGGAATTGCTTCATAGCGCTATCAAATGCATCGGTAGCACCACCGCGTCCGATATTGGCGCGTGGGCCAATATCTTCCCCAATGCCTATTATCGCAAAGCGAGCACCGTGCGCTTTGGCGTGGGTTAAAATACCCAAGAGATCTAATGTTAAGTCGGGAAGTAAAACTGTTTGGCCTAGTTTAGTTTCGCCATGACGAGTTGTAAGCAGGCTTGAGAGTTTGTCTTGGTCGAAAAGAGATAAATACGTCATATTGCTATTCTTATTGTTAGCTCTGATAGCGTTAGTTTAAGCGGATAAATTCTGTCTGCAAGTAGCGCAAGAATAAGGGGGCAGATTACAGATACAAAAAAACCAGCCTTATGGGACTGGTTTTATATTATTTCACCATGGAACAGACTCTTTTATTGCACAAAGCTAGAGGCTAAATCGCATCAGTTAATCTTGGTTTAATCGATATCTAATGGTTCTGGTGACAGAATAATGCCTGTGTTGTCAGCATAAACATGATCGCCAGGTAAGAAAGTTACACCACCGAAGTTTACCGGGATCTCTAACTCGCCCACAGCATTGCTGTCTGCGCCAACTGGAATAGAAGCCAATGCTTGAATGCCAATATCTAAGTCTTCCAGTGCATCAACATCGCGTACAGTACCGTAAACGATAATACCTTCCCAGTTGTTGGCTACTGCAACTTCTGCAATTCTTGCATCGAGAAGTGCACGGCGTAGTGACCCACCACCGTCAATCAGTAGTACTTTACCTTCTCCATCTTCTTGGACAGCGTCAATGATAAGACCATTGTCTTCAAAACATTTAATGGTGCTAATTGAGCCACCAAAAGAGCTACAACCACCGAAATTACTGAACATGGGTTCGACAACATCAACAACATCGATATAAGTGTCACAAAGTTCTGAGGTGTTGTATTCCATAAGAACACTCCTGATAAATAGAGATGCTCAGAAGTCCGAGCAAGCAAGTAGTTGCACTCAGTATATAAGGGATTCTTAAAAAGAAAAGTGTTATCAATCACGCAATTGTCTATTAAGGCTGCGTTTGATATTGATGTAGTAATATTTCCACGCATTGGTTAATAAAACCACTAAAACATGACTTGAGTCATTATATAACGTTTTTTTATTACCATTTGTAGCGATATTTGTTAGCATGTTGTCAGATAATTTAACGTAAACTTTAATTTTGACCCGCTTTAGGGGCACGGATCCCCCGATTAGCTTAGGGAAGGCATAGGGCCTAAAAAAGGTGCCTTATGGAAGCTGTTAACACTATTGAAATCATCGGTTATGCTGCATCAATTATGGTGGCAATATCACTCATGATGAAAGACATTATTTGGCTAAGATGTCTTAACTTTACTGGATGTACATTGTTTGTCATTTATGGTTCATCCATTGAAGCCTGGCCCGTTGCCGGTATGAACGCGTTCGTCGCATGTATCAATATCTATCACTTACTAAAGCTATATAGAAACCGCAATAATCCAGTGCTTGCGCCAGAATAATGTGAGCACACTGTAAACCAGCCTATAACTCCTTCTTAGGCTGGTTATCATTGCTGTTTTTAACGCCTTCTACCTTCCTGCTGTTTCCTTAACCCTATTTATACCTAAGAGCCTTAGGGGTATAGCCTAAGCTAAGCATCTGTCATAAAACTTTAGATAAGTTGTCACTGCCACGTCATAGAGATTTCATAGCTTGCCTAGATTGAAAGAGCATAAACAATAGGTGGGTAATGATAATGGCTCTGATAACGACGTTCGATCGGTTTCTTTACCGTTATATTGTTCAAAAAGGCCAGCTGCACGGGCTGCAAAAGTGTGCACGTTTGTTATCAGCATCAGGTAATGGCCCCGTATATCTTTATCTAGCGGTGGCGTTTCTAATCATGGATAACAGGGGGGAGCAGTTGTTCAATACTATGGTGGCAGCATATCTGCTAGAGCTTCCGCTGTACTTTGCGCTTAAAAATATGATCCGTCGCCCCCGCCCATGTCACGCGCTTGCTGATGGCGTCGCGAGTTTTGAACCGGCAGACAAATTCAGCTTACCATCAGGCCATACGGCAGCGGCTTTCGTTATGGCAACGAGCATCTATCTTGTCTACCCATCACTTTTCTATATCACCATATTCTGGGCGTTAGCGATAGGTTTAGCTCGCGTCGTGCTAGGTGTGCATTATCCGCTAGATATACTGGCAGGTGCGATGCTGGGAATTATATCTGTGTTATTAAGCCGGCAATTTATTTAGGAGAATCATTTGCGAATTCTTTATGGTGTTCAAGGTACGGGAAATGGTCATTTAAGTCGCGCACGCGTTATGGCGAAAGCACTACAACGCCAAGGTGTAGATGTTGATTTCTTCTTTTCAGGACGCTCAGCTGAGCAGTTTTTTGATATGCAGTGTTTTGGTCAATATCAGCTGCAAGCTGGACTGACATTCGCAACTGCAAATGGCCGGGTTAGCGTAGCAAAAACCGCAAAACATAATGCCTGGTTTGGGTTTATTAAAGACGTTAAAAATCTCGACTTAAGCGGTTATGATTTAGTGCTCAATGATTTTGAGCCCGTATCGGCTTGGGCGGCAAAAAATCAAGGTATTCCATCCATAGGCATTAGCCACCAAGCGGCGTTGAATTATCCGGTTCCTAAGATAGGTGACAGTTGGTTTAACGAGGTGATGCTAAGTTATTTTGCTCCTGTGGACATTGCGTTAGGCTGTCATTGGCATCATTTTGGCTTTCCTATTTTGCCGCCATTTGTTGAGGTTGATAAGGTTGAGTTGCAACTTGCACATCAAATAGTCGTGTATTTACCGTTTGAATCGCCAGACGAAATAGCGAAGTTTCTTACTCCTTTTAGCGATTATACTTTTTGGGTGTATCACGCAGGTGAGGCGCCTCATTGTGTGCCTGGGCACGTTAAGTGGCATGGTTTTGACCGAAGCGGTTTTAAAGCGGCGATGGCAAGCTGCGGTGGTGTCATTGGTAATGCTGGATTTGAGTTAGCGAGTGAAGCCTTAACGCTGGGGAAAAAGCTGTTAATTAAACCGTTATTGGGGCAGTTTGAGCAGCTGTCGAATGTGGCAGCACTAGAGCTGCTAGGCGCTGCAGAATGTATGAAAACACATTTAGATCCTGATGCATTAAGGCGTTGGTTAAAGGCTCCTATGCCAGAAGCGATTCAATATCCTGAAGTCGGTGATGCCTTAGTTACATGGCTATTACAAGGGAATTGGAGTCAGCCTGAAGCATTATGCCAATCGCTATGGGAGAACGTAAGCTTGCCTGTCAGTTGGCAGAAAAAGAGCCCCTAATTTAGTGAAGCTGCCACTCAGTGCCTACAAAGGCGTATAATAAAAGCTATCAATCGCCTGAATGTAAACTAGACCAACAAGACTATGCAGCTAAAACCACTCGCAAAAGGGCGCTTCCATTCTTTATGGGAGCAAGAGCATGATGCTATTGAGCAGATCATGCGAGAGTGTATTACCGAAACTAAAATGGTTGCGGCGCAGCACAAGCTGATGCAGCAAGGCCAACAGGTTAATGCACTCATTCTTGTGCCACACGGGCGGATCTCTATGGGGTACACTGCCAGAAATGGTCGCAGTTTTCAGCTGGGAACCATGACTTGTGATTCACAGATATTTGGCGAGATGGAGTTCTTTACCGATTACCTATGTCAACTAGACATCATTGCGGAAGAGCCGTTAGAGATCTCGATTATTAATGGCGATAAGCTGCAGCAAGCCTTGCTCAAAACGCCACAGTTTGCGCTATTTTTTGCCAGTGCAATCGCTATTGATTATCAGGATACGGTCGATATTTTTACCCGTAGAATGCTATATCCTATTGCTTATAACATCGCTTATGATCTTTACCATCAGTATTTAAAAGACCAGCCGGTCGAAGGTTTTACTAAGTGTTATTTAGAAGCTGAACGCTTTGCTACGACAGACCGAGTTTATCGCCGCGCAGTTAAAAAGCTTGAAGATCTTGGATTAATAAAGCGAGAGAAAGAGGGGCTCATCATTTGTGATTTAAAAGGATTAAAAGCATTTATTGAATAGCTCTAAACGCTAACTATAGCGCTTAGAGCATATTTAAGATCTAGGTATTAGGCTACTTGTGTCGTTAACGGCCCTTTCTGACGTGTCGACAGGACTAGCATTGCAATGATTAACGCGTAGATGACTGGGATTGCATACATCACGGTTTGTAGGCCGATAACACTTTCAAATAGTGAACTAATCGCAGGGCTAAACATAGCGCCCGCACTGCCACTAATTAAGATGTAAGACACGTTACGGCTGCTGGCATTTTTCACAAATGATACGCCATAAGCGATAAACGCGTTATACAGCGCGGCGCAGGCAAAGCCGTAGCCATAGGTTAGGTAACCAATCCAGCTTAAGTTATCTGTGGTAACGATAAGACTGGTAATGACTAATGCCAGTGAAATCATACCCATAATAAAGTGTTGGATTTTCACTCTTGAGACAATCACGGTTGATACTAACGCGCCAACTAATGCTGCTGACCAGTATTGAGTGATGATGTTACCCGCTTCTTCAAAAGGGATGTCGAATTTAGTCTTAACAAACATCGGTGCCCAAGTGAGGAAGGTATAAAGCGCTAACATCCCAAGAAATAAGCCTAAACCGCCGCTGATAATACCAAGGTTCCACTCAGACTGATCTTTGCTTGCTTCAGTCTTGCCCTTAGTCTCACAAAGCTCAAAGTTAGTAGCTAGAGCGATTGCTGCTGTAGCGAGTGCAACGATACCGACGGCAAGGTAGCTGTAGCTCCAAGAAAGTGCATTGCTTAGTGCATAGGTCGTGATTAATGGGAAGACCACACCGGCCACGTTAAAGGTGGCATCTTGCACGACTAGCATGGTGCTTTGAATTTTATCTTTCCATACCGATACCACTATCGTACCCGCAATACAAAGGCCCACACCGCCACAAAGACCAATCACAGTCATCGCGACCATGACCACACTTAGTGATCCAGTAAAGTGCAGCGCCGCAGCACTGAGTGCGATACTAACGTAACTGAGCAGAGTAATGCGCTTTACGCCAATTTTTTCAATTAAGAAAAACGCTGCAATAGTACCGGCTAGCGCACCGCCATTAAGCAGCGAGAAGATAGAAGCGACTTCGTTAACGTTAGCAGAGAACTTATCGCTAATCGGTTCAATTAGCATACCGAACTGAGTTGCAAAGCCTGCCATCACGAAGTTGGCTAAAAAGCTGAGCAAGGTTAAGGATATTTTGTTTTTCATCATCTGTTCCTATTGTTGCTGTATCACCAGCTAACAACTCACCATTAAAACTAATCATTAAAGCTAGTCGTTAAAAAGTAAGCCGCTGGAAGTAAGGCTTCGAGCGGCTTATTTGAGTCTTACTGACAGGCGGTTTCTAATGCCAGCTCAATCATCTGATTAAAGGTTAATTGACGAGCCTCTGCACTGGTCTCTTCGCCAGTTAAGCAGTGGTCAGAAACCGTAAGGATTGCGAGTGATTCAAAGCCTTTATGGTGTGCAAGGCCATAAAGACCAGCCACTTCCATATCCACGCCTAAAACGCCAAAACGCTCAAGGGCTGGGATCATATCTTCATCTGGGTCGTAGTACATGTCGCCACTGAAGACGTTACCGACTTTAACGTTGATCTGTTTCTGCTGCGCGATCATATAGGCTTTATGTAGTAGATCGAATGTCGCGGACGTGGCCATCTGATAACCGCTACTACGCTTAGCGTTAGTCGGTGAATCTGTGCCTGCTGCTTGCGCTAAAATCACGTCATTAATTTTGACGTGTTGCTGAGTTGCTCCAAGGCTACCAACACGAATAATACGTTTAACACCAAAGTCAGCGACAAGCTCATGGGCGTATAACACCATCGATGGAATACCCATACCGTGACCCATTACCGATATACGCTGGCCTTTATAAAAACCCGTGAAACCGAGCATGTTACGAATATTGGTGACTTCAACCGCGTCTTCTAGAAAGTTCTCTGCGATGTATTTGGCGCGAAGTGGGTCGCCCGGCATGATGATAGTTTCGGCGAAGTCGCCGATTTTGCCATTGATGTGTGCAGTCATGAGTTATCCTCTTTTTTGATTGCAACCGATAGTAAGTGCCATGTCGGTATGCATAGAGGACATAAGTCCGCATAGACTGAAATATGCGCATTTTTTTGTATTTGCTCACAGGGAAATGGTTTCGATGTGCCATTTTTTGTGATTTGAGCGATAGTGGAAAATAGATGGCTGATACGTAGATCACCTAAGAGGTGTTAGGCGATCTATTGCTGTAGGCTTTGTTAACCTTGCTGGAGTCTACTTATGGTACTTCACGGTCATATCGATTAACGGCTCACGGCTGGCTTTGGCCGCACGCAGGCGAGCGAGATATTTTTCCCATAACTCTATTTGATGAGTGGCAAGATCGTACAAGACCTTCCAAGAAAACAGGCCGGTATCGTGGCCATCATCAAAGACAATTTTTACCGCATAGTTACCAACAGGTTCGATAGCGGTGATATTGACATTTTTCTTGTGGGTCACCAGTACCGGATTGCCGTGACCATGCACTTCAGCCGAAGGCGAGTAAACCCTTAGCATCTCACAGCTTAATTGATGGGTTTCACCATTATCAAAAGTCATCTCAAGTTGGCGAGATTTTCGTTTTAGCTTTAGCGCTGCAACATTGGGAGTGTTGTTATCTTGAGTCATTGATTAACCAAAATGATTTTAACGAGTATTAGAAACACAATAGCGATTAAGTCCGTAAATGTCCTTAACCGCTATCACTAATTTTGCCATTAGCTTGGCGACGATACTAGCTTGTACTTTAGCCTTAGCTTAAAGAATATAGCGACTTAAGTCTTCGTCTTGCACCAAGTTATCTAAGCTTGCTTTCACATACGCGGCATCGATAACAGTCACAGAGCCTGACTTGTCAGAGGCCTCATAAGAAAGCTCTTCCATTAGGCGTTCCATTACAGTATGTAGACGACGGGCACCGATGTTTTCTGTACGCTCGTTTACCTGCCAAGCCGCTTCTGCAATACTATCGATACCGTCTTCGGTAAACTCGATTGTCACGCCTTCTGTGCCCATCAACGCAATATACTGTTCAGTTAGCGACGCGTGTGGCTCGGTTAAGATACGCTTAAAGTCATTGGCAGAAAGTGCATCTAGCTCAACACGAATTGGCAAGCGACCTTGTAGCTCTGGGATAAGATCTGACGGCTTAGACATCTGGAATGCACCAGAGGCGATAAACAAAATGTGGTCAGTCTTTACCATGCCGTGCTTAGTGTTAACGGTACAACCTTCTACTAATGGTAGAAGGTCGCGCTGCACACCTTCGCGAGACACATCTGGGCCTGATGATTCGCCGCGCTTACAAATTTTGTCGATCTCATCAAGGAACACAATACCGTGTTGCTCAACTAATTCAATTGCTTGCTCTTTAAGATCTTCTTGATTAACTAACTTAGACGCTTCTTCTTCAATCAATAGCTTATAAGCTTCTTTGATTGGCATTTTACGGCGCTTGCTGGCACCCGGCCCCATGTTCTGGAATATGCTTTGCAGCTGGTTAGTCATCTCTTCCATACCTGGAGGAGACATGATGTCAATGCCTGCTTGCGGCGCCGATACATCGATTTCAATCTCTTTGTCGTCTAGCTGACCTTCGCGTAATTTCTTACGGAAGATTTGACGTGTGGCATTGTCACTTGGCTTTTCGTTGTCCCAATCTTCTTTAGGCTTAGGCAGCAATGCATCTAAAATACGCTCTTCTGCAGCTTCTTCAGCGCGGAATTTACACTTTTTAATTTGCTCTTCGCGAGTCAATTTAATTGCTGAGTCAGTAAGATCGCGAATGATCTGTTCAACTTCCTTACCCACATAACCCACTTCGGTGAACTTGGTGGCTTCAACTTTAATAAATGGCGCTTTTGCTAGGCGAGCTAGGCGACGAGCTATCTCAGTTTTACCCACACCCGTTGGGCCGATCATTAGAATGTTCTTCGGGGTGACTTCTTGACGAAGATCGGCAGGAAGTTGCATACGGCGCCAGCGGTTACGTAGGGCAATGGCCACTGAACGCTTAGCTTTTTGTTGACCAATAATGTGGCTGTCTAGCTCGTGAACAATTTCACGTGGTGTCATCTCAGACATAATCTTTCCTCATGCTTTGCAGCATTTTTGGTATAAACGATTTGCTCGCCTAGTACTTTAATTCTTCAATAGTCTTAAATTGGTTGGTAAACACGCAAATGTTACCTGCAATTGTTAGCGATTTATCAGCAATTTCTAATGCACTTAAGTCAGTGTTTTCAAGCAGTGCAGTCGCTGCAGATTGGGCAAAGGCGCCACCAGAACCAATCGCGATAAGATCATTTTCAGGCTGAACCACATCACCATTACCGGTAATGATCAATGACGATTCAGCATCTGCTACGGCAAGTAAAGCTTCAAGCTTGCGTAACACTTTATCTGAGCGCCAGTCTTTAGCCATTTCAACGGCTGCGCGCATAAGGTGACCTTGGTGCATTTCGAGCTTAGCTTCGAAACGCTCAAATAGGGTGAATGCATCGGCGGTACTGCCAGCAAAGCCCGCAAGTACCTTGTTGTGGTACAGGCGACGAACTTTTCTCGCATTGCCTTTCATAACGGTGTTACCGAGAGAAACTTGGCCATCACCGGCGATAACGACTTGGTTATTTCGGCGTACTGATACGATTGTGGTCACAATAAATCCTCTTCTCTAGCCAGAGACGGTCTGCCTACTGGTTGACGATAATAGAGATATGGGGATGCATGAGTAAATATCAAGGGGAATATTGGTATTGCTTCGTGCCACAGCTGCATCTGTATATACGTTGAGCGTAAATAATAGGGATAGCTTTAGGCTAAATTAAGCGCAGTCCTGTCAAGAAATAAGTCTGGATTTGCCCCGACTTCATGCCCAAAGAGTATTGGATTTGGAAACCCATTGCGCTTTGATGTATCAAGGTCGTCATAACAAAGCTTGCTCTAACCTATGTCTATGTGATCGGATGTTGGACTAGCGCAATCTTCAAAAACAACGATTTAACATTACACTCTGAACGAACACTGTGAATAGGGGCTTTATGTTGTTACCGCTCGGGGTCAGAACTTTATAGCCGCTGATTGTTTTTGAGCGAGTGATTGGTTGTGGTTTTATCTTGCAAGGAGTCTTGCTGCAACGGTAATTCTTCGAACGTATTTAATGCGGAGAAAGCAGGGGGATCTCATACCGTCATCGCAAAATAGGCCTATTCTTTAGCTATCCAATTAAAGAGGGTTGTGTGATGAGAGCAATACATGTTCTGAGTGAAAATAGCGTAGGCATGACGTTAACCAGTGAAGATATTTTTGAAGGTCAGCCAATGGGTGATGTTTTTACCTTTGGTGAAAATAAAAATAACTTGTCTCCACAACTGAGCTGGCAAGGAGCACCTGCTAGCACTAAGAGTTATGCTATTACGGTATTTGACCCTGATGCGCCTACTGGTTCTGGCTGGTGGCATTGGCAAGTCGTTAATATTCCTGCGAGCACTACCAGTATTGCCCGTGGTGCATCGGGTCAGATAGCAGGTGCTAGAGAGTTAGCTAATGACTATGGTAGTTTAGGCTACGGTGGTGCTAATCCTCCTGTGGGCCATGGCATGCACAGATATCACTTTACCCTATGGGCATTACCTGTTGAGACCTTAGAATTGCCAGAGGCTGCTTCTGCAGCTATGGTCGGTTTTATGCTGAATGCTACTGCGACAGCATCGGCCACATTAACCTCTGTCTATGTGCAAGAGTAAGCTTGTTTTAGTTTGATCCCAATGTGCCATTTTGGCCCCGGCCATCTTTGTCATTGAGGATCACTGTTATTAGCAGGTGTGTTGATGGTAATAAAAAAGCGCTGCAATAAGCAGCGCTTTAGCGTTCAAGACTTCGGGGGATTAGCCTTCCCAGAACCAGATCTGGCAGCCGTTAGTGCCGGAATTTTGCAAGACATGACGTTGCCTTTCGGCATCACGTTTCTTGTCATAAGGTCCCAGTACGACTTTGTACCAAACGCCGCTGCTGCCTTTGGCCTTACGCACCTGAGCCTCTAAGCCTTGGAACGCGATAATAGCCTTGAGTTCATTAGCCTGTGACTCTTTTCTAAATGAGCCACATTGCATCTGATATGGACGCTTAGGCTTAGTCGATACCTCTGGTAGATCAACTTCAACCTTCTTGTTCTCTAACTCTTTAAGATAGGTCCACTCTTCCTTCGGGGCTGGAGGAAGGGCGTCTGGATCTTTCTTAACAGGCTTTTTCTTTGGCTGCTCGACAACCGCAGGTGTGGTTGCTGGTTCGTCACTACTGCTTAAAATCCACAGTAAATAGCCAAAGCCGCCAACACCTGCAAGCGTGATAAGCAACAGCAGAATAGGAAAACGCTTAGGGGCGTTTCCTTTTGAGCTCTTGGTGCGAGCGCTGTTCTTACCTTTTCGAGCAGGCTTACGGTTTGCATAATCACGATTTGTCATGAGCTAAAGTTTACATCCGTTCTAACGTTTCTAGACCAAGAAGATTTAAGCCTTGCTTCAATGTCTTAGCGGTTAGCTGAGACAAGAGTAAACGGCTCTTCTTAGACGCTTCTGTTTCCGCGGCCAATACTGGGCACGCTTCATAGAAACTTGAGAAGGCACCTGCAAGTTCAAATAGGTAACCACAAAGAGCGTGAGGCTGACCTTTGCCAACCATGCGTGTCATCACTTCACCAAATTGAGCCAACTTAGTGCCTAAGTATTTCTCTTTTTCGTGTTCTAGAATGATTGTTGCATCGCTTAAGTCAACGTCTTGAGCACGCTTAAAAATACCTGCTACGCGAGTGTAAGCATAAAGTAGGTATGGCGCCGTGTTGCCTTCAAAGCTCAGCATTTGCTCGAAGCTGAAGATATAGTCGCTGGCGCGGTTCTTTGAAAGATCGGCGTACTTAACTGAAGCAATACCCACAACGCGGGCAATTTCAGCAAGTTCAGCTTCGTCCATATCGGGATTCTTGCTGCGTACCAATTCAAGTGCGCGTATATCGGCTTCTTTTAGTAGGTCGATAAGTTTAACTACGCCGCCAGAACGGGTCTTGAATGGACGACCGTCTTCACCGTTCATGGTGCCAAAGCCCATGTGCTCGAAGCTCATTTCTTCGCGTACAAACTTAGCGGTTTTAGCGAGTTTAAATACTTGCTGGAAGTGCAGTGCTTGACGTAAGTCTACAAAGTACAGTGCTCGGTCAGCATTGAGCACGCTTGAGCGGTAACGCATGGCCGCCAAATCGCTGGTGGCATATAGGTAACCGCCATCGGCTTTTTGGATAATAACCGGCAGAGGCTCGCCTTCTTTGTTTTTAAATTCGTCTTGGAAAACAACTTTTGCACCGTTGCTTTCAGACAATAATCCTTGTGCATCTAAATCTGCAACCACTTGTGCGAGATCACTGTTATAGGCGCTTTCACCGCGAACATCTGCGCGAGTTAAGCTAACGCCTAGACGTTCATATAACTCGTGGCAATGGCTTAACGAGATATCGTTAAATTCACGCCATAGTTTGTTGCAATACTCATCACCCGATTGCAATGCAACCACGAGTTTACGAGCGCGGATAGCAAATTCTTCTGATTCGTCAAAACGTACTTTAGCGGCGCGATAGAAGTTCTCTAGATCAGACAGCTCCATTTTGGCTTGTTCGCCATTGGCAGCTTGAAGCTCTTCCATGTAGGCAAGTAGCATACCGAACTGAGTACCCCAGTCACCCACGTGGTTTTGACGAATAACATTGTGACCCATAAATTCAAGGGCGCGCACTACGCTGTCACCAATAATGGTTGAACGTAGGTGACCCACGTGCATCTCTTTGGCAAGGTTAGGTGAAGAGTAATCGACAACAACCGTTTGTGGTGTTGGTAACTCAAGACCAAGGTGATCGCTGTTGAGTGCTGCCATTAGCTGGTTAGCAAGGGCGTTATCATCAATAAAGAAGTTGATAAATCCAGGACCGGCAATTTCAACTTTCTCAACATGGCTAGATGCTGGCAAGTTATCAATTAACAGTTGTGCAATTTCACGTGGATTCTTACCCGCAGCTTTAGTTAGCATCATTGCCAAGTTAGTTGCAAAATCACCGTGGCTCTTATCTTTCGTTCGGTCAACTTGAATGCGAGCTTCAAAGTCAGCAGGAACAATCCCTTGTTGTTTAAGGGCATTTAAAGATTCAGCGAGTAAAGATTGAGTATGTGATTTCATTGGCGTTTAATCGACACTTACATTAAGTAAAATAATAAGGGGTAACCGACTATTTTAGCCGCTAGTGATGGTGAATTACTATCCTCTAGCGAACTTTTTCTGCTTTGAAGCCAATAAAGTCGATTTAAAGCAGATCTTGTGGGTCTCTATCGATACTCCAGCGACATTTTTTAGCCAGCGGCAGCTGCTCAATTTGCGGCAGTGCACGCTCAAATTCCTGCTGTAACCTATTGCGGTTTTTAGTCTGAAACAGTAATTGGCGGCGATACTTACCCGCTTTTCGGTCAAGTGGCGCTGGCATCGGGCCAATGACTTCACATTCATCATCTTGAGGAAGCAAGGCGCCAATTTGACTTAGTAGGTTATCGGCATCGATAGCTTGATGGGCTTCGGCGCGGATCAGAATCATATGCCAGGCTGGTGGCAGTAATGCCTGAGTACGCTCAAATAACTGATTACGGGCAAACTCGCCATAACCTTTATGCATGAGTTCTCGTAGCATAGCGTTATCGCTTTGATGAGTTTGCAATAACACTGTGCCGGGTTTGGTTGCACGGCCTGCACGGCCCGATACCTGAGTATAAAGCTGACCAAAGCGTTCGGGTGCTCTAAAGTCGGCGCTAAATAGAGCGCCGTCGACATCGAGCAGTCCAACGAGTGTCACATCGGGGAAGTGATGGCCCTTTGCCAACATTTGGGTGCCAACTAAGATTTTGTACTCACCCTTGTGGATCGCGTTAAGGTGGCCTTCAAGTGAGCCCTTATTACGGGTGGTGTCTCTATCGATACGTACCACAGGATGATTAGGAAACTCTTTTTCTAAAAAAGACGCCAACTGCTCAGTACCCACGCCTTGGCCCGCAAGCATAGTGCTGCCGCAACTGTGGCACTGCTTGGGGATTGCGTATTGGTTGCTGCAGTGGTGGCAGCGGATCTCGCCTAGAGCTTGATGTACAGTAAAAAAGGCGTCACAGCGGTCGCACTCATGCAGGTGGCCACATTCATGGCAGATCAGCGCGGGGGCAAAGCCACGACGGTTCAAAAATAAAATGACTTGATTGCCAGCGTCGAGGTGAATGCGCATCTCGTTTAATAGCGCGTGCGACATCCCCGAGCGTAGCGGCTGATTGCGGATATCGATAATACCTTGGCGGACTTTTTCTGCCGCGCCAGCGCGTTTGGACAAATGCAGATGTTGATAGCGACCCGTTAGTGCATTTTGTAGGGTTTCTAGTGATGGTGTTGCAGTGCCAAGCAATACCGGGATTTGTTCAAGATGACCGCGCATAACCGCTAAATCGCGCGCATGATAGCCCACCCCTTCTTGTTGCTTAAAACTTGAATCATGCTCTTCATCTAAGATGATGACCCCTGGGTACGCCATCGGTGTGAAGAGTGCGGAGCGGGTGCCGATGATAATGGCGGCCTCACCAGACTTTGCTTGGCGCCAAGCGTCCAGCCTTTGATTGTCGGTAAGCCCCGAGTGAATGACTGCCACTTTAACGTTGAATCGGCGTCTAAAGCGGTTAATCGTCTGCGGCGTAAGACCAATCTCAGGTACCAAGACTAATGCTTGTTTGCCCTGTTTTAACACCGTTTCTAGCATGGCTAAGTAGACTTCGGTTTTTCCTGAGCCTGTGACGCCTTCGAGCAAGGTGCAGTGATAACCTGACTGTTGAGTTAGCGTGGCCACCGCAATGGCTTGTTCAGGATTAAGCCTATGTGGCTCCTCCGTCATTTCAAGCTCAGAGCGCCAACTTAAGTCGGTTGCGACAGTGCGAGTTTGTTTTTCGATCCAACCTTTATCATCCAAAGCTTTGATTGCGGCCTTGCTTAACTCTAAGCTGGTGATGTCACCGAGTTCTAAATCGCGTTCACGTAAGCAATGCAGAAGCTTGCGCTGCGCCGGAGCTCGATTAAGTTGATTAATATCTGCTTGTTTACCAGCATCGGTCAGTGTCCAATAAGAGACACTAGAAGCTTTTACCTCGGCGCCTTTGCGTAGTGCAACAGGAATGGCTTGAGACAACATTTGCCCTAAGCTACAGAAGTAATACCTTGCGGCCCAAGCGGTTAATTTATAGAGTGATTCAGGTAACAGTGGCTCATTGTCCAAGATTGCAACTATAGGTTTAATTTGTTTGGGGGGGAGTGAGCAGCTATCACTGACAGCAGTGATTAAGCCTATGAGCTGTTGGCGACCAAATGGGACTTGAACACGCAACCCTTTTTGAGGCGTAATAGTGATGTGTTCAGGCACTTGGTAGCTAAAGTTTCGTCGCATCGGAACGGGGAGTGCGACCTCAACAAACAAAGGCATAGGTTTACTGTTTCGAAAGGATATTGGCCTTAAGTGTACCGAGCCAACTTGGCCAGAGCTAGCGACAATTAATTTAATTGCTTATTGACTGACTTCGCTGCACGTTAAGCAGGGAGACTGCGGCGGTAGTAACTGATTAATGTCTTTTAGCAATAAAATAGATATAACAAAACACCTTAGTCGATTTATATGCCGTTTCATTGCGGACTTGTTCAGGGCAGTGGGTTCGGGGTGACGGGAATTGGAAACTAGGGTTAAAAGGACGAGTATTTGATGAAGAGAATTATATTGGCCTTAGCGAGCCTGTTTATGCTGACAACGGCTCATGCGCAGGTGTCTCATGTCAGCATAAATGAAAGGCAGTTTGAGCTCGGTCAGCACCCTAATTTAATGCTAAACATTGTGTCTTCACATAGTAACTTGAAAAAAGTGCAGTTCTCTATCCGTCAAGCCAATGGTGAAGAGCGGCTAATATCTAAGCCGTTAACTCGTTTTAAGGTTCAGGTGACGGGTATCGATGATGTCGTGGATAAAGAGGCCGTATTGGTGATCAAAGAGTATCGAGTCAATCGTTGGTACCAAGTCAAAGTGATTAACTTGTTTGATGTAAACCGCGCACAGGCCGAGATGGATAGCGATTATATTGCCAGCCGCTCTGCAATGGTTGATCTGGGTACTCAAGACCAGGTAGCTGCAGTTGCAAACGGCATTCGTGTTAGCGGCGCGGAGGTGATTGTAAGCCGTTTAGATGATTGCCAAATTGAATTTGATGGTAAAGAAAGTCTATGGCGTATTGGTAATCGCCAAGCTAAGCGGTGGGGGATAAGCCCTTATGGAGCCATACTCGCTATTTTTGAGCGTAACCCTAAGGCATTTAATCAGCAGAGTATAAATGGGCTTAAAGCGCGAGCGAAACTAGCGTGTCCGTCCATGGCTACACTTGAAAAGTATACCGATGCTAAAGGCGCTGAGAAGCAATTTAATGCGATGAAATAATGGGTTAAGGCTGCTTGTTAGAGTGCATTGGAATAGGCTTTTGCTCACTTTTTTTGATTGTTGGATATTCGCGCATTATGGAGCTTGAATCTGCTAATCAGATCCTGTACTATTCGCCGCCTAAATAATTTTATTTTAACTGCATGTGGTGTCCGACTTCGGGTTGGAAGAGCGACATGGCCTTTTACTGAGGTAATTCCAATGAAACCAGGCATTCATCCTGATTATGCAGAAATCACTGCAACTTGTACTTGTGGTAACGTTATCAAGATTAACTCTACTGTAGGTAAAGATTTACACCTAGACGTATGTGGTGCATGTCACCCGTTCTACACTGGTACCCAGAAAGTTATGGATAGTGGCGGACGTATCGATAAGTTCAACAAGCGCTTTGGTGCACTTGGCAAGAAGTAATTACTTCTGCAATGAATTTAAAAAAGGCGCCTTTTGGCGCCTTTTTGCTATCTAAAATATGAGTTTACTCAATGATAATAATGTTTAATCACTAGATTATTGGCTAGCAGTATAATATTAGAGCATGTTATTTTAGTTGTGCCGAAAGGTATGAATGTGTGTTGATGCAGTACGTAAGTGGTTGGCACTGAGTATGGATGTAATAAACGGAGCCTAAAATGAACCGAATAACGTTACTGGCAATTCTGCTTTTTAGTTTGCAGGCCTTCGGAGTCGAAGCAAGCCTATGTGTCCCTACTCAATTTGATGAAACCGTTACCTTAGATTATGTTAATGATGGTGATACGATTACTTTAACCGACGGCCGCTTAGTGCGACTCATCGGTATCGACTCCCCTGAAATTGATTTCCAGTTTCCAGAACTCTCTCAGCCTTACGCTACACCTGCAAAAAAATTCCTTTCTGAAGTCGTTATACCCGGTCAGTCGCTGTTACTTGCATTTGATAAGAAGCGCTTAGATCCGTTTGGTCGAACGCTGGCCTATGTCTACACTGAGCAATTAGAGCATCTGCAAGAGGTGATGCTAGCTAATGGTTTTGCTAAGGCACGAGTCTACCAAAACGACTATTTTTGGCAGTGTTTAAGTAAAATAGAACGAAGCGCACGTACAAATAAAGTGGGCTTATGGAGTCATAAAGCCTATCAACCTTTGACCACCTACAAGCTAACGCGTAATGACAGTAATAAATGGCGAGAGGTCAGAGGAGTTGTTACGGGTTATGAAAGAAAAGGTCCAAATTTCGAGCTTAATATCGACAATAACTTGGTTTTGATGATGGCTCAGCAAGATATTGGTAAGTTTAGCAACATTTTGACGTTGAATTTGCTTGAAAGCCGCGTAATAGTAAGAGGTAAGTTGTACTTTTCTTACGGCAAATATCGCCTAAATGCGACACATGCCTCGCAGATAACCATGGAAAATGCCCCTTAGGAATAATATATAGCGATAAAGTTAAAAAATGAGAAGAACTTGTTTGAAATGACCTGAGATTCAAGTATCTTAGCGGCTATCAACTAACTGTTTTTTGCTCAATTTAAAATCTCTATAAAGAATCTAAATTGAGGAATAATGAACCTTTAGTTGTCGACCTTTCGCTCAGGATATTATTAGTCGCACTCAGGATTAGAAAAATGGCAGATCTTCGTCAACAAGCCCTCGATTATCACGAATTCCCCGTTCCAGGCAAAACAGCAGTTTGCCTAACTAAACCCGCAGAAACTAGCATGGACCTCGCACTGGCTTATAGCCCAGGTGTTGCAGAGCCTGTACGCGAAATTGCGGCTAATCCAGACAACGCTTACCGTTATACCGGTAAAGGCAACACCGTTGCTGTTATCTCTAACGGCACGGCTATTTTAGGTCTTGGTAACTTAGGCCCATTGGCATCTAAGCCTGTTATGGAAGGCAAGGCTTTGCTTTTCAAGCACTTTGCTAACATTGATGCCACTGATATTGAAGTGAAGCACAGAACATCTGAAGAATTTATTAATACCGTTGAAGCCATTGCCGACACATTTGGTGGTATTAACCTAGAAGATATCAAGGCGCCAGAGTGCTTTGAAATTGAAAAGGCACTGATTGAGCGTTGTAACGTACCTGTGTTCCATGATGATCAGCATGGTACTGCAATCGTAACGGCTGCCGGTATGATTAATGCGCTTGAAATTCAAGGCAAGTCTATCGAAGAAGCAGTATTTGTATGTATGGGTGCTGGCGCTGCTGCGATTGCTTGTATGACCATGATTGTTAATTGTGGTGCACAGCGTGAAAACGTATACATGTTAGATAGAAAGGGTGTTATCCATACTCGTCGTGATGACATCAATGAGTATAAAGCGCTATTTGCTAACAATACTGACAAGCGTACGCTGCAAGATGTGATTAAAGGTGCAGACGTATTCTTAGGCCTTTCTGGTCCTGACGTTTTAGCTGCCGAAGATGTTGCGTTAATGGCTGATAAGCCGGTGATTTTTGCTTGTTCTAACCCTGATCCTGAAATCAAACCTGAGATTGCTCATGATGTGCGTAAAGATTTGATCATGGGTACGGGGCGTAGTGATTATCCTAATCAAGTTAACAATGTGCTTTGTTTCCCGTTCATTTTCCGTGGTGCGTTAGATGTACGTGCTTCAAGAATCAACGATGAAATGAAGATTGCCGCAGTACGTGCAATTGCGGCTTTGGCGAGAGAGCCTGTTCCTGCTTCTGTACTCGCTGCATATCCGAATGTTGACTCATTAGAGTTTGGTCCTGAATACGTGCTCCCTAAACCAATGGATGCACGTCTTTTGCCTAATGTGGCCAAAGCGGTTGCAATTGCAGCAATTGAATCTGGCGTTGCGATAATTAAAGAGCTTCCAGAAGGCTATATGGAGTCGTAAGTACTCTGATAGTTTGAAAAAGGGGCCCTTGGGTCCCTTTTTTGTTGCCGAGAGTTTTTCGATTACTGTATAACTGAAGGCTAGCAAGGTAAGGTTGGCTTTACGTCATTCTCCATCGCCTTGAGGATGCAGGTTTAGATACAACAATAAGATCCAGCAGGAAGCGGACAGATGAAACTGACTCGAATTCTTACAAAAAAACTGACTAGCTTTTGGCTTATGTCACTCGCTGGTGTCGCGTTCATCTGTTTTTTGACCGCTATGGTTAGCTTTATTCAACTCACCTATACCTTTCAGCAGCAAAAGGTTACCGAACTAGAAAACTTACTTGAACAGCAAGTTGAACAACAGGTAGCGCAGCAAAATCGTGGGCAGATTAATGCGTGGTTACCGCCTTTACTTAATGCGTATCGCGCACATGCCTTTACGTTATCGACAGGCAAAGAGGTTATTTTTGAGTATCAGTCACCGACTCCTCAACGAGGCGGGGTGAACTATCAGAGTCAACTCGCTGGTGGCAAGTTGTCGATGCACCTTACTTTACCTCAACCATTTAGTCGCGGTGAGATTGGCTGGTATGAATTACTGATTATTGTCATCGGCTGCCTTGCTGTATTCCTATTTGTGCGTTTTGGGTTTCGCTGGTTCTCACTGCACCTTGAAGGGATTGAGCATTTAGCGCAACGCTCAAGTCTTATTCTGTCGGGGCAGTATGATAAAGCGTTGGCCGAAAAGGGGCATGGTAAGCCGAGGTTAATCAATCGAGCGTTAACGCACCTGCTGTTAGAGCTTGATGATGCGCATAAAGAGCGTGCTCGATTTGATCAGTTTATTCGGTCGAATACATTTTTAGATGCGGAAACAGGCATAGGTAATAGTTTGTTTTTGAAAAACCGCTTGGATGCGTTAAGTAATGGCTCAGGTATGATGACGCCAGGTGTTTTGTATCTGTTTGAGATGGAGGATTTGGACTTACTCGGTAAAGAGTTAGCGGATCACGAGGTCGACGAGCTGCTGTTACAGTTAATTAATGTCGTCAACCAAATCTTAGCGGACAAAGCGAATAGTATTTTCTCAAGACGTTCATACAACCAATTCGCTGTTGTGGTGCCACAAATATCTCAAGCTGAGGCTGACCAGCTGGCTGCTAAATTGCTACGCTTGAGCCTGAATCAACTTAATACATTTATCCCACTACCAGACGACTTTATACATTTAGGTGGCGCTTACTTTAAAGTCGGTGATGATAAAGATGCGTTAATGGAAGAGGCTGAACTCGCGCTGCGCTCCGCTCAATTCCAGGGCGGGAGTAGTTGGTTTATGTATGACAAGGGCTCGGTTGATGGTGACTTGTCAAAAGGCTCTGTACGTTGGCGAAGTTTTCTTGAGAATGTGTTGGTGAGCAAAAGGGTATTTCTTTTTTCACAGCCTGTGGTAGACAGTGACTCGCTGGCGCATCACCAAGAGGTGACTTGTCGCTTGCGAGATACGCAAGGAAACTTGGTGAGAGCAACCTTGTTTTTACCTATGGCGATAAAGTGCGGTTTGACACCACAAATTGAGCGTCAGGTCATAGAGATGGTGTTGTTTGACCTGTTGCCTAAGCATAAAGATAACACGCTAAAGTTTAGTATTAATTTAAGCCTAGACACCTTAACCAGCCGTGCGTTCGTGCGCTGGTTGAAAACGACGTTACTTGAGTATCGCCATTTAGCCCCAAGGCTTATCTTTGAGGTGAATGAAGACATCTTAGTCAAGCATCAAGATCTGCTCACAGAGCCCTTGGATATGATCAATAAAATGGGCGCAAGCATCTGTGTCGATCGCGTGGGTCAACAAGTCGTGAGTACTGAGTATATCCAGCGTTACCCAATCTCTTTAATTAAGCTTCATCGTTCAGTTGTTAATCAAATTCATCTGCGTGCGGAGAATCAACTGTTTGTTCGAAGCCTGATTGCGGGTCTGTTCCGTACTGATGTGCAGGTATGTGCGGAAGGGGTAGAAGTGTTCGAAGAGTGGCAAACATTGCAGATTTTGGGTGTTAGTGCTGGCCAAGGAAGCTTTTTCAGCGAGCCGATCGAAGAGGTATAGTTTGTTTTCTTTTTTAGGGTATTTGTTGCGAGATATTCTTAATTTGGGGTTTTATCTATAATAATCAGGGATAACTCGCTACACTAATGGCATAATAAGAGTCTTGCGCTATCTAGATAAGTTATAAAAGTATTAAATATACAAAGTTACATGTTAAACATGTTTAATATGCTTCTACGAATTTTCTAGATTAGATTTTGAGTCATTTTTTAAGGCATGGATTAATGGAAAAAAGCCTGTTGGATAAAATCCAGTTTTGGCGTAAACCTGCACCAAGGTTAATGTTGGGCATTTATATTTGCGCTGAAACAATATCCGTCTTTCAAGCATCTACGCCTCAGCTCGATGCTAAAATGATGACTTTTTCTTTTAGTCATCACGACTGGAATCAAGCCTTCTCTCAAGTGGTTAAAGAATTTGGTGCTGCGAAAATCCAAATCGTACTAGCGGCTGATTTTTATCAACTACTGTTAGTTGATAAGCCGAACGTGCCTGTAGAAGAGCTCTGTGCTGCATTACTTTGGTCAGTAAAAGATATTGTGACTCAGTCTGTTACAGATATTCATTTGGATTACTTCGAATCCTCTAAGCAAACCACCAATAAAGTTAATGTCGTTGTCACCGAAAAATCGTTTCTCTCAGCGTTATTATTAGCAGCCAAGAATGTAGGCCTGCTCACCAGTGGTGTCACCGTTGAAGAGATGGCAATCAGTAATCTGTTTGATGATAACCAAGCTCGATTAGTGTTGAGCCACCGCGAAGGGCAAGAGTTACTGCTAACTGTAGTCAAGGCTGGCGAAGTCTTCATGCAGAGGCGAGTCAGGGGCTTCTTACAAATCGATAAGATTTCGGCGGAAGATTTGGGCTATGGTGTTGCTGACAACTTGAGTTTAGAGATCCAGCGCTCGATGGATTATTTTGAGAGTCAACTGCGTGAGGCGCCCGTCTCTTCAATAGAGTTAGTCATGGGGGGGCAGAGTGAACAGCTAGCTAGTTTGATTAGTGCCAACTTTAATCAAAGTGTGACGGCCTATAAAGGCGCTTCTGTTGACGCAACGTTCGCTGAGTTAGCTTTAGCTGAAACGATGCGAGGTGAGCAACAATGAAGTTAAGAGTAAACCTCTATTCCGATACCCTCTTTCCGCCAGAACTAGGTTTATCCTTTTTAAGATTAAACCAAGCGATGCTAGCGGTAGTGGTCGTACTATTACTCTCTAGTGCGGCAGTCTATGCATTGAATTCTAGCCTAGAGTCTGACAAGACAATGCTTTTGCAAGATAAACAGCGTCTTGATTCAGATAAAAAAAATCTTGAGACTGCGTTAGCAAAGCGCGGGCCGAGCGAAGCATTAGTCGCTGAAGTAAATTTAAAAGCGCAGCAGCTGGAACTGAAACAGAAGTTATTTAGTAAGCTTAGTCAGCAAGAAATACTGACTAGTTATGGCTACTCCCCATTAATGACAGATCTTGCTAGCGTTGCTAATTCAAGTATTTGGCTAACTCGTATTCAAGTAAATGAGAAAAATTACATGTTTGAAGGTTTTACTTCTAGCCCTGAAAGCGTGCCGTTATGGATTGAACGCTTAAAAACCACAACCACCCTCAAAGGCCATGCCTTTGCAACCATGACGATGAATCTAGGTGAAAACCAGCCGCTTGCGTTTAAGTTGACCAGCGATGCGACTTCTATGGGTAAGGAGTTGATTAAATGAAACAAAAATGGAATTTAATCGCTGAAAAGTTTGATGCTTTAAGTCAGCGAGAGCGAGTCTTAATCGCCGCAGCGGGGCTGATAGTGGTCGGGTTACTGTTTTATATCCCGCTAGAATCGGTTTTGAAACAGCATGGCCAACTCACCGAGCTGAACCAAGCGGTTGCAAGTGAAAATAGGATTTCCGAGCAACAAATAGAGCTATATGAACAGAGCCTTCGAAAAGATCCTGATGAAGACTATCGCCAACGGTTAAACAACATTAACCAACAGCATAAATCGCTTGATGAGCAGCTTTCTCATCAAATGGTCGATATGGTGCCAGCCGACTATATGCCAACGCTTTTGGCTGGCCTGCTTTCTAAGATAAAAGGAATCAAGCTCAAATCTTTTACTTCAATTGCACCCACTCCGTTATTAGAGGTGGGTGAAGACAAGAAGGTCAATCTATATAGCCATGGTATTAAGCTTGAGTTTGTCGGTGATTATTTTGCGGTATTACGATTTGTGGAAGCGGTCGAAAGCATGCCGAACAAATTGTACTGGCGCAGTATGGACTATCAAGTTGATACGTATCCTAAGGCCTCTGTTACATTAGAACTTTATACCTTGAGTATTAGTAAGGACTTTATCAGTGTTGCCAAAACAGATTAGTGCGCTATTGATTGCCTTCCTGTGCAGTACGTTAGGTTTTAACCTTAATGCTGCATCGCTGCGCGATCCGACCAAACCGGGTTATATGTCAGCAAAAACAACTTCGCTGAAAAGCACATCAAGCACCAGCATGGTGCTAAATAGTATCGTTCAAAAAGGTAATTCAGCTTACGCTGTGATAAATAATCAAATTTTCACATTAGGTGGAAAAGTTAAAGGTGTCAAAATCGTGCATATTGGTAAAGACACTGTGTCGTTAGCTGACGGTCGTAAGTTGACTTTGTTTCCAGCTGTAACAGATCTTAAGGGACAATAATAAAAATGCGCTCAATTATCTATATCACCCCTTTGCTGTCACTACTTTTAGTGGCTTGCCAAACTGTTGACAGACCTAATCCGGTAGCCTCTAAAGAGGCGTTAGCTGAATCTATCGCTGCAGATAAGGCCGCAAATGTTACGCCGCCGCCAGCTGTCATGCCTGATGATGTGCAGCGTGAGTTGTCTTCTGATAACTTGTTGCAAGGTTTTGCACCTGCAAGGCCGACGGAACGACGTTTCGATGTTTCGGCGAATAATGTCGATGCCAGAGTTTTTTTCCCAAGCCTAGCACAAGGTACACCGTTAAGTGTGGCTGTGCACCCTGATGTAACAGGCAAAATTTCATTGTCTTTAAAAAGCGTGACTCTGAAAGAAGCGTTACAAGTTGTTGAAGATATTTATGGTTACGAGGTGAGCCGAGAAGGGCGCGTGTTACGTATTTTCCCTGCCGGCATGCGAACAGAGACTTTCTCGTTAAATTATCTGTACATGCAACGCCAAGGTCTGTCTTTGACCTCTGTGAGTTCAGGTCGTATTTCAGATAATGATTCAAATTCTAATGGCAACAGTAATAGTAACGGCAACAGTAATAGTAATTTCAATAATTCCTCGAACAGTGATTCTGGCTCAAATAGCAGTTCAAGCGATCAAACTAACGGCACTTTTATTCGCTCTGAGACTAAATCAGATTTTTGGGGCGAGTTAAAAGAGACCTTAGTATCGATTATTGGTAACTCTGGTGGTGGACGCCAAGTGGTGGTGACGCCGCAAGCGGGTTTAGTGACCGTTAGAGCTTATCCAAATGAGATTCGCCAGGTGCGTAATTTTATCAAGACCGCTGAAAGTCACCTGCAGCGTCAAGTTATCTTGGAAGCCAAAGTACTTGAAGTGACACTCTCTGATGGCTATCAGCAGGGGATCCACTGGGAAAGTGTCCTCGGTCATGCGGGGAGCACAGATATTAGCTTTGGTACCAGCCCGACGACAGGCCTTAGCGATCAAATTACTAGCGTATTAGGCGGGGTTACATCGATTAAGCTGCAAGGCTCTGACTTTAGCACCATGATTAGTTTGCTCGATACTCAAGGTGATGTGGATGTATTATCAAGCCCACGTGTGACTGCATCTAATAACCAGAAGGCGGTTATTAAGGTCGGTACCGATGAGTACTTTGTGACTAACGTTTCTTCTACGACAGTGGCAAGTAATACTCCAATAACCACTCCAGATGTTGAATTGACGCCATTCTTCTCAGGCATCGCGCTTGATGTTACGCCACAAATTGATGAGCAAGGCAATGTATTGCTGCATATCCACCCATCAGTGATAGATATAAAAGAGCAAACTAAGATTATTAAGATCTCCGGTAGCACATTGGAGTTGCCTCTTGCCCAGAGTGAGATCCGCGAATCAGACACCGTGATTAAGGCCGCTAGCGGTGATGTCGTGGTGATTGGTGGCTTGATGAAGAGTGAGAATACTGAGATTGTCTCAAAAGTCCCGTTACTCGGTGATATTCCTTACCTAGGTGAACTCTTTACTAACCGTGCTAACTCCACTGTGAAAACAGAATTGGTGATTTTGCTTAAACCCATTGTTGTCGGTGCTAACACTTGGGAAAACGAGTTGAAGCGTTCTCAAGAACTACTTGACCGTTGGTATCCTGAGGAGCAATAAGCTTGTATCTGCAGCATTTTGGCTTAACAGAAGTCCCGTTTTCACTTACCCCGAATACGGGATTCTTCTTTGGCCTTGCCCCGCACGTAGAAGCCTTACAAGTGCTGCAAACGGCGTTACAAACGGGTGAAGGTTTTATAAAGGTAACCGGCGAAGTGGGAACGGGTAAGACGCTCATCTGCCGTAAGTTGATGAATGATCTGCCTGAGCGTTTTCATTGTGCGTATCTGCCTAATCCATACCTGACTCCAGATGAGTTACGTTGGGCAGTGGCGATGGAGCTTGGCTTAAAACATTCAAGCCAAATTAATCAGCAGCAATTAACCGGTCTTATTCAGCAACAACTGTTGGCATTAAGTGTACACGGCCATTCAATTATCTTGGTGCTCGATGAGGCGCAAGCTTTACCAGATGAAAGTCTTGAAGCACTGCGTCTGTTTACTAATTTAGAAACTGAAAGCCGTAAGCTACTGCAGGTGGTGTTATTTGCCCAACCAGAGCTCGATGAGCGTTTGGCGCAAAACAAATTTAGGCAGCTTAGACAAAGGATCAGCTTTAGTTATTGCTTACGCTCATTAACGCTTGATGAATCGGCTGCTTATATTCAGCACCGATTGAGCGTAGCGGGCAGTGATAATGGGTCTTTATTTAATGACTCCTATGCTAAACGTATCGCAAAAGCGGCCAGAGGTATTCCACGGTTGATAAATATATTGTCCCATAAGGCATTGCTGGTGGCCTTTGGCGAAGGTAGCAAACGTGTTGAGCGGCACCACGTAAATGCGGCGATTGTCGACACGAGTGACGCTAGGGCTCATCCAGGCCGCGTTATTAAATGGGCGCTAGCCATGGCCGTGATAACAGGCATATCCGTTAGTGTGTTTTATTGGTTTAAAGGAGGCGTGATATGAGTGTAATCAACAAAATGCTCAAAGATTTAGATAAGCGTCAACAGCCTCACAATATCGAAAGTATGGCCACGCCGCAATTGGCTTATAAAGCTAACTCAACTTCAAAGCGCGCTTTAGTAATAACGAGCTTAGTGTCGTTAGTGATTGGTGGCTTTGTGGCTTTTTGGGCAACCGGTGTGTTGCAGTCAGAAACCGAAATAAACATTAAGCAAGTGAGTGTTCAGCCGCCTGCAGCAATGAGTGATGTTAAAGAATCTGTAGATGAGCCAAAGGATGATAGCCCTCTAGTTAACACTGACGTAGAGCCTCAGGAGCAGGCTAACGTTCAACTTGGAACTCAGGAGCTGGATGCTGCAACGCCTGTCATAGCGAAAGTGACAGCAGTGACGAAAGAGCCCAAAGTAGCACCGCAACAAGACGCAAAATTATCGGCCTCAGCAGTCACTACTGAGCTAATTAAACCCGCTACTAAACCAGCTACTACACTGGCCGCTACAGCAGCCACTAAACCAAAAACAGAGACAGTAACAACTGAAGTCACTAAACCTAAGCCACAGGTTCCAGTATCTCTAGTTGCCCAGATGAATATAGCCCCTGCGAGTCAGCCTCAAAAGGCGTTGCATCGCAGCGGCAATATGGCGGTAACAGAGGTGAAGCTTTCGCCTGAAGCACTTGCCCAAAAGCAGATGCTGTTAGCAACCGATGCACAGCAGCAGGGGTTGCATCTGGATGCGTTAACCTATTACGAAGCGGCATTGATGTATAACCCTGCATTGCATCAAGCTAGAAGACAGGCGGCGGCCTTGTATTATGGCCAAAATAAATTAGCTCAAGCGGCGAAACTGTTAGAGCAAGGTCAGTTGTTATTTCCGCAGGAATACGAGTTTTCATTGTTATTAGCGCGGGTCCTGCAGGCGGGGGGGCAAAATGAGCAAGCACTTAAAAGCTTAGCGCTAATCCCAGACTCCAGTGATTTAGCGATTAAAAAGTGGCATCAGCAAAGTGATTTAGCTCAAAAGCAGAAGGATTATCCCGTTGCCGAGCAAAGTTTTAGGCAGCTAGCCAAGAGTGAGCCTTATCAAGGGCGCTGGTGGATGGGCCTAGGCTATGCGTTAGATGCCCAGCAACAATATACCGAGGCAAAGTTGGCTTACAACCAAGCCTTGTCGCAAGGTAATTTATCTGCACAAGCTAAAGTTTACGTTGATAATCGATTGCTGCAGTTAGGAGCGTACTAGTGAAACCCAAGTTAAAAATGCGATTAGGTGATCTGCTCGTTCAAGAGCACATCATCACCGAAGCACAGTTGCAACAAGCATTAAGCGAACAGCGTAGTACGGGAAAGAAACTTGGGCGTACGCTAATCGACTTGTCTTGTATCACAGAGCAACAATTGCTGCAGTTTTTGTCGCATCAGCTCAACATTCCTTTCATCGATATTAGTAAGCGCGCTATAGCGACGGAAGTCGTGAGTTTGTTACCTGAAGTGCAGGCTCGACGATATCGCGCATTAGTTGTCGAAGATAGAGGCGATGACGTGCTGATTGCGATGAGCGATCCTGCCGATCTACAAGCCATGGATAACTTAGAGTTGTTGTTGGCCCCAAAGAGCATATCTATTGCGGTCGTAACTGAAGAGCAGTTATTGCATGCGTTTGATAACCTTTATCGCCGCACCGACGAAATTGCTCAAATTGCGGGTAAGCTGGAAGAGGAATACGCCGCTGATGAGCTGTTTGATCTCGGTAGCTTGACGGACGGTGATAGCGACAACGAAACCACGGTTGTTAAACTGCTGCAATCCATCTTTGAAGATGCTGTGCAGATGCGAGCATCAGATATTCATATTGAGCCGGGTGAAAAAGCACTGCGAATTCGCCAGCGTATTGATGGTCAGCTACACGAAAATATTTTGCCTGAAGTGAGCATCGCTGCGGCGTTAGTACTGCGCTTAAAGCTAATGGCTGGCTTGGATATTTCAGAGAAGCGTTTACCTCAGGATGGGCGTTTTCACATAGAAATCAAAGGGCATAAGATTGACGTACGTATGTCGACGATGCCGATCTATCATGGTGAGTCTGTGGTGATGCGTTTGCTGGATCAATCAGCAGGCCTACTGACGCTAAATGAAACCGGTATGCCGCCAGAAATGCTGGCAAGGATCCGCCGTCAGATCAAGCGTCCTCACGGAATGTTACTGGTTACCGGGCCGACAGGTAGCGGTAAAACTACGACCCTTTACGGCGTGTTGAGTGAGCTTAACACCGCAGATCGCAAGATCATTACCGTTGAAGACCCTGTTGAGTATCAGCTACCTCGTATTAATCAGGTACAGGTTAATCATAAAATTGGTCTCGATTTTTCTAACGTTCTCAGAACCACCTTACGACAAGATCCCGACATTATCATGGTCGGTGAGATGCGAGACCAAGAGACGGTAGAAATTGGTCTACGTGGCGCATTAACGGGTCACTTCGTCCTCTCGACTCTGCATACTAACGATGCGGTGACCAGTGCCCTGCGCTTGCTGGATATGGGCGCGGCAAGCTACTTAGTGGCGAGTGCGCTTAGAGTCATCATTGCACAGCGATTGGTGCGCCGAGTATGTCAAAACTGCGCTATTGACTACCATCTCAGCGCCCAAGATAAAGCCTGGCTATCTAGCGTGAGTCAGCTCGATTACTCACAAGCCACATTTAAAATAGGTACGGGTTGTCAAAGCTGTAATGGCAGTGGTTATCGCGGCCGTATTGGTGTGTTTGAGATCTTAGAGCTTGATGAGCCTATGATTGAGGCGATGCGCAGTGGTAATCCACAAGACTTTACTCACGCAGCCTACCAGAGTCCAAACTTTACTCCGCTTGCAAAGTCGGCCCTAAAATACTTAGCACAGGGCATGACGACCATAGAAGAGGTTGCCAAGTTGGTTGAAGATGTGAGCGATAATTCATTAGATTTGGGTGAGGCTTAAACATGCCTACATATCACTACCGCGGTCGAAGCGCTCAAGGTGAGCAGATAAAAGGGCAAGTTGATGCTAGCTCAGAGAGTGCGGCTGCCGATCAACTGATGTCTCGCGGCGTGATCCCCCTTGAGCTAGTATTAGCAAAAGAAGCTAAAGAGTTTGACTTAAAGTCTTTATTTAAAGGTAAGGTCGCATTAGAAGAACTGCAGATTTTCACTCGGCAGATGTACTCGTTGACACGATCAGGGATCCCGATCTTAAGAGCAATAGCAGGGCTTTCTGAAACGACGCATTCGGTGCGCATGAAAGAGGCGCTCGATGATATTTCAGCACAGTTAACCTCAGGTCGCCCGCTATCATCAGCGATGAACCAACACCCAGACGTATTTGATGCGCTGTTTGTCTCTATGGTTCATGTGGGGGAGAACACAGGTAAACTTGAGGACGCCTTTATTCAGCTGTCAGGCTATATCGAACGTGAGCAAGAAACGCGTAGACGGATTAAAGCGGCGATGCGTTATCCGATATTTGTAATGATCGCGATTGCGATTGCCATGGTGATCTTAAACATCATGGTGATCCCTAAGTTTGCAGAAATGTTCTCGCGTTTTGGTGCCGATCTTCCGTGGGCGACTAAACTGTTAATTAATACCTCGAATATTTTCGTCAATTACTGGCCAGCGATGATCCTTGTACTCCTTGCTGGGTTTGTGGGTATTCGCTATTGGCATAACTCGGAAAAAGGCGAGAAACAGTGGGATAAATGGAAGTTAAATATCCCCGTAGTCGGCAGTATTATCGAGCGTTCAACCCTGTCGCGTTATTGTCGTAGTTTTTCAATGATGTTGAGTGCAGGCGTGCCCATGACTCAGGCGCTAAGTCTTGTTGCTGACGCCGTAGATAATGCCTATATGCACGACCGTATTGTGGGTATGCGCCGAGGTATCGAGTCGGGCGATTCGATGTTAAGAGTGTCGAATAACTGTCAACTGTTTACACCTCTCGTGCTGCAGATGGTGGCGGTAGGTGAAGAGACGGGGCAAATCGATGAGCTGCTCAATGACGCTGCTGACTTTTATGAAGGCGAGGTCGACTACGACCTTAAAAACTTAACCGCCAAGTTAGAGCCCATTTTAATTGGTTTTGTTGCCTGTATTGTCTTGGTGCTAGCACTGGGTATTTACCTGCCTATGTGGGATATGCTTAATGTGGTTAAGGGGGGCAATTAATGAAGCCTCTGGGACATTAAGGTGCTAAGGCAACACAAGGCCGACAGCGAGCTGATTAGCATCTATGGCAAAGTGCTCGCCTTGATAATTTTGCTGATTGTATTGTCTTACTTAGGTTTTCATTATTTTGGCAGTATTAAACAAGTGGGCCAGCAAAGCGTTCGAGTAGAGCATACTCGATTATTGAATGTACTCGGCGTGGTGCGCTCACAATGGTTGATGCGAAGCAAGCCTGAAGTACTGCAATTGGATTGGTATTCAGACAGCGAAGAACATATTACCTCTACAGGCCAAGTACGGATGGCAGTGGGGGGCTGGCCTATTATGGATGAGATAAGTGTTGCTGGTTGTCAGCAGTTGTTGTCAGAGTTGCTAGGTAAAAGCTACGCTCTACAAATTGATACAGAGTTCAACGTGTATACAGGTGAGTGTCGCTATATTGGCGAGTCAGGCGATAGTATTAGCTATCAAACCACCTCGGGGCGAGTCATTTTTTTGACAAGGGCCGACTAAAGAGTGAAATTATCTGTTTTCTAATTTTAACAAACTGCTAGAATAGCCGCATACAACATTGGGGGTAAAATGAAACAACAGTATCAAAAGGGCTTCTCCCTTATCGAGTTAGTCATAGTCATCGTGATCTTAGGTTTGTTGGCTGCGACAGCGATACCGCGTTTTTTAAACGTAACTGATGATGCTGAAGATGCCAGTGTAGACGGCGTAGCGGGTGGTTTGAGCACTGCGGTGAGCTTTGTGCGTTCGCAGTGGGAAGTCGATGGTCGTCGTAATAATACCGTGTTGCTAGATGGTACAACGGTATCGCTCGATACGCGTTTTGGTTATCCAACAGGTGCAACCAATACCGATGCAAAAGGCATGGACCAAAGTTCTTGCCAACAAGTGTTTGAGCTTGTTTTACAAAATGCCCCAAGAAGCGTAGTTTCAGGAGAAGATGCGCGTAAAGCAAGATATGTAGTGAGCGTGGCAAAAGGAGCGGGTGGTAGTTCAAATACTATAGACGGCGAGCTTGTAAGCGGTCTTGATGTTTGTCTGTATTACCTAGCCTCATCACTCGTGTTAAATCCTCAAACGGGCATACCGACTGGGGATTTGGCTGATTTGAACAATTTGGCAGGTAAAGGGGTGACTTACAACCCAGGTTCAGGCCAAGTAGCGAGTTTTATTGACTAAGTTTTTACAACCTAACGAGTTGATTCGTTAGTTGTATTTGTTACGTGATCGAGGAATTTTATATGCAAAAGCAAAATGGTTTTACACTAATCGAATTAGTGGTCGTGATCATCATTCTTGGTATTTTGGCAGTTACAGCAGCACCTAAGTTTATCAACTTACAAAGCGATGCACGTGCATCAGCACTTCAAGGTGTTAAAGGTGCCATTCAAGGCGCTAATGGCCTAGTGTTCGCTAAGTCGGCTTTAGCTGGTGAAGAGAAAGCTAGCGATGTAGCTGGAACTGATGTGAACATCGGTACAGAGGCTGCTCCTATTAATGTAAAGACTCTTTACGGTTATTTATTAGCAACAGGCACTGATTTTAATACTGCTATTGATGCCTCGTTTGCACCAGTAGCAACGCCTGGCAATGCTGATTGGGTTTATACAGTAACTGCTGGCTCCACTGGTACTCCTGGAACTATGGTTATCAATCAAGTTGGCGCCCCAAATGACAGTGAGACTTGCCAAGTTACATATACAGAGGCTACAGCAACAACTACGCCTACTTATGTAATTGTAGACACTGGCTGTTAATCGGATCTGTTTAAGAGTAAATGAAAATGCAAAAGCAAAATGGTTTTACCCTCATTGAATTAGTGGTTGTGATTATCATTCTAGGTATCTTGGCTGTTACAGCTGCGCCTAAGTTTATCAATCTACAGAGTGATGCGCGTGCATCAGCACTGCAAGGTGTTAAAGGTGCCATTCAAGGCGCTAACGGCCTAGTGTTCGCTAAAGCTGCTTTAGCTGGTGATGAGAAGAAAGCGGGTTCATCTTGGGCTACTGATGAAGGTGTAGAAATTGGAGCTGAAGACCCAGCGCAAACTAACTTTGGTTACCTGCAAGCAACTTTAGCAGAGCTAAATAATGCTGTTGATGCTGATTTTGGTACTGCAGATACTGATTGGATTGTGACTTTTGCTGATGTAGGTGGTGTGGCTACGGCCACAATTACGCAGGCTGGTGCTCCAGACCCTGTAACTGGACCGCCAGCAAAAGCTTGTAACCTTGTTTATACTCAAGCAAAAGATGCTAGCACTGTTCCAACTTATGTAATTACAGATAACGGCTGTTAATCGGACCTGTTGAAGAGAAAATGAAAATGCAAAAGCAAAATGGTTTTACACTAATCGAATTAGTGGTTGTCATCATCATTCTAGGTATCTTGGCTGTAACTGCAGCACCTAAGTTTATCAACCTGCAAGGCGATGCGCGTGCATCTGCGCTTCAGGGTATGAAAGCGGCAATCCAAGGCTCAAATTCGCTTGTATATTCTAAAGCTGCGATTGCTGGTGAGGAGAGAGACGCTTTTGACGCGACTCCGCCTCCTGCAGTTATCATTGCTCCTGGTGTAACGGCTGTAACTCAATACGGCTATATGCAGGCGACACAAACTGAATTGCAAAAAGCATTAGATGTAGTGTTTGATGCTGGTGCTGATGGCAAACCTACAGCGACTTCTGGTACTGCAGATTGGATTATTAAAGATACTGCAGGAACACCTAAGTCTGTTGAAATTTGGCAGAAAGGTGCACCAGCTGCATGTAAGTTGACTTATACCGAAGCAACAAGCACTTCAGTTGGTCCAAGTTTCTTAGCTTTACCTTCAGCCTCTGATTGTTAATTAGCTCTTAGTGAAAAAGGCCTGCCTCGCAGGCCTTTTTTGTATCTAGGGCATTAATTGTGGCTTTATTTGCCATAATTATTAAACTGTTGGGAAATCAGGTTTTAGAATTTGCAGAACCTAGAACCTAGAACCTAGAACCTAGAACCTAGAACCTAGAACCTAGAACCTAGAACCTAGAACCTAGAACCT
>NZ_JBRILQ010000039.1:0-46407 GCF_052977045.1 Shewanella sp. 125m-7 | reverse complement strand
TGGCTACATTAATGGCTACATTAATGGCTACATTAATGGCTACATTAATGGCTACATTAATGGCTACATTAATGGCTTCATTAATGTTAGACACTCATTATAACTCAACAGATTTAAGTTTCAGTTAATATTCGTTAACTAGCAACAAAAGGCTCTTAAAAACGTGCTTTTGATTAAACGCTTTGAATTGCTTTACAAATCATTAGCGCTAAACACTATCCCTTCCCCTGTTTCTAGCCATAATGGATGCTGAGTCATTACTTTGCTAAACATTCGACTTTGTAAATAACTATTAAGCCAATCCCTCACATTGGGATAAGGTGATTGCCGATACCATTGGCGCTCGACCCGAGCAAACTGGCGTATAAAAGGTAACAAGGCTAAATCAACCAAACTGGGGCTATCTGAGATTAAATACTTGTGTTGGGTTAATCGTTGTTCAAGCCCCTTTAAATAGGTTTCACAGGCCTCTCTATCTTCAATAAGAGAAGCTTCATGGTAGCGTTTTGAGCAACGATACTTCTCTAAGCAAACTTTAAACTCCGTATCAAAAACCGTGATAAGCGCGAGCATCTCATCTAATGCTTGTGGATCTGTGTTATCGAGATGGTCATCTGGATCACTTAAGGTTAATGCCCACAGCATCACCTCAAGGCTCTGTTCGATAACCTTACCATCTGCTTGTACCAAAACCGGCACTGTGCCTTTAGGTGATGCTTGAAGAAGTTCAAGCGGCTTATTACTTAAGACGAGATCCCGCAACTCAACCTGCAGCCCCGAGGCATAGATAGCCAGTCTTGCACGCATTGCGTACGGGCAATTTCTTAACGAGTAGAGTACGGGTAATTGCATGCTTTTATCCATTGTGACTTGCAGAGCTCTATTAGCAAATGCGAATAATTTACTTTAACGATATTCATTCGCAAAATATACGGGTAACATCCCCCCTAAATTTATGACAACAAGTGGTAACCATGGATCCGAAAATTGAATTATTAGCCCCAGGTGGTGATGTCGATGCGATAAAAGCGGCCATTATTGCAGGAGCCGATGCTGTTTATTGTGGCTTAGATACGTTTAACGCCCGTAACCGCGCCGCTAATATTTCCTTTGAAGAACTGGTTGGCATTATTAGACTTGCACACCAATACCAATGTGAAATATTTCTCACGTTAAATATCGTTATCTTAGAGCAAGAGTTTAAGTCTCTCGCTAAGCTATTAAGTCGCCTAGTTAATACCACCTTAGATGGTGTTATCGTGCAAGACATCGGTATGTTCCACCTGCTTACCAAGCATTTCCCGAGCTTAGCAATCCATGCATCCACGCAGTTAACCACCCATAATGCTGGCCAACTGCCTTTCCTTAAAAAGCTTGGCGCGTCACGGGTAAACTTATCAAGAGAACTTAACTTACGTGAGATCACGGCGCTCACTGCAACCGGTCGTGAGCACGACATTACCACAGAGGTGTTTGTACACGGCTCCTTGTGCATTGCTTTCTCAGGTTTATGCTATTCCACCTCAGCAAGTGTCGGTAACTCTGGCAATCGCGGTCGATGCAGCCAAGCATGCCGTGAAGAGTATCAAACCACGCCATCGGGCAATAACTTCCCGCTAAACATAAAAGATAACTCGGCCTTTTTCGACCTCCCCGCATTAATTGAAGCGGGAGTGCATTCATTTAAGGTTGAAGGACGCATCAAAGGCGCGAGTTACGTCCATACCGTGATAGATAGCTTCCGAAAACAAATAGACGGCTACTTAGCCACAGGTGAGCTACTCGAAGATGGCGAACGCCTTTATAAAGTATTTAATCGAGATTTGACTAACGCCTTCTTAAAAGGCGATTTAAACCAATCGATGTTTATCGATAATCCTCGTGATCACTCGAAAAACCATCTAAAAGACAAGTTAACTAACAACGGCAGTCAATCCATCTCGGTGGTGCAGATCCACGATGCTGAGCAAGCACTGCAAGTCGAAAAAAGCCATATCCAGGCAAGCGTGACCGATAAAATAAAACACTTAAGCATTGAGAAGCTACCGCTAACGCTCGCCTTTGCAGGCAAGCTCGGTAGTCCACTGACCATTAGCGTTAGCACCAAAGACTTTGTTGTGGGACAAACCCAGCTTGAGGCAAAACATTTTGTGGTGCAATCACGCAGCTTACTGGTCAACAGTGACGATGCGTGTATCGATAGTAGCGCCATTGAGAAACGTTTTAAAAGTTTAAACAATGCCGAATTTAATCTGCAACAACTCAATATCGACGACTTAGTGGCAGGGTTAAGTATCCCGTTTAAAGAACTGAGCGTGCTTAAAAAACAGATACAATTTCAACTCAACCATGAAACGCCAGTATTGCCCACAGTTGAACTGCCTAAACTGGTTAATCATCCAAAGCCAATACCTAGCCAGCAAGCAAAACTGTCGATATTAATCTGTGATGAGGCCGATACAGCGCTACTCGATGCCTGCGACGCCGACATTTACTTTAAGCTTCCTGATGCTTACAAGCGGGGTTGCACTCAATATGTTGATTTCTTAAAAGCTAATCCACGACTCATCCCTTGGTTTCCATCGGTATTAATTGGTAAAGACTTTGATGTGGCCATCAACCTATTAGAGCAAGTTAAACCGGCACTGATAGTGACCAATAATACCGGTATTGCCTACCGAGCATACGAGCTAGGTATTAAGTGGATTGCAGGGCCGTTTTTAAACACGACTAACTCCTATGCGTTACTTGCATTACAGGAGCAGTTTGATTGTAGTGGTGCCTTTGTCTCAAATGAGATAAACCTGCAGCAGATAAAGCACATTGCTCGCCCAGCAAACTTTAAAATGTTCTACAGCATTTACCATCCTATTCTATTGATGGCCAGTAGGCAGTGTTTCTTCCAACAGAGTGTTGGTTGTGAAAAACCCCGTATCGATAATGGCTGTATGTTGTCATGCGATAAATCGACAAGCATTACCAATCTTAAAGGTGATAATTTTGCGATTGATAAGCAAAAAGCGGGCTATCCAAGTATTTACAATCAAGATCAGTTTTTAAATACTGAGATTATTAATGATCTTGCTCATCTATTCGATGGCTTTATGATTGATCTGACCAATATCGGTTTAGGTGATAAAACCGCCCCCGATAAAGTGGCGATCATAGAGCAATTTGAGCAGCTATTGCAGGGCGAATCTCAGGTCGTCGACACGCTTAATCGTATGGTGCCGCAATCAACAGTGAGCCAGTATCACAACGGTTTATAATAACCAAAACGTCAATCCCTTCGCATGAGGGGTATTGGCGGCGTTATCATTTAAGTGATAGAAAGCATTCGTGTGATCTTAAGCTATAAAAACCGCTTGTTTTAGTCAGGCTATCGCCATAACACGATAATATTGCTTATAATGCTGTAGATTAGTATTAATAAATCACTACCTTACAGTGATGACTCTGCGAACGTTTTATTTTAATTGAAATCCAAAAGAGGGCTTTGTGGAAAAACTAACACTCGTGGTCGATTTTTTATTAAACCATAAACTGTTACTTACAGTCCTCGTCATCGTCTTAATTTCAATGATTAAGCGCTTAATCATTTCGCAAATTCGCGGTGATGTGGCGTTTCTCACTGAAATTCAGCGCAAGTGGATGTCCCGCACTAAAAACTTCACTTTTATCTTAATCCTTGTCATTTTGTTTATGCTGTGGCAAACAGAAATCAATAAATTTGCCCTGTCGGTTACCGCGATTGCGATTGCGTTTGTTGTGGCCTCAAAAGAGATTATTCTCTGTTTTACCGGCTCGATACAAAGAGCCAGTTCACGCTCATTTGTGATTGGCGATTGGATTGAAGTAGGTAAAATATGTGGCGAAGTGATTGAACACAACCTCATGGCGACTGTTATTCAAGAAATTGATCTATACCACGGTCAGTATCACTTCACAGGTAAAACAGCCACCCTGCCTAATAGTATGTTTTTCAGCTATGCGGTCAAGAACCTTAATTTCATGAAGCGTTATGTCTACCATGACTTTCATATCACTGTGGTGGAATTTTATAACTTATATCCGCTGTTTCCTGAGCTTTTTGAGAAGATTGAAGCCCACTGTGAAGACTTTTATGAGGTGGCTAAACGCTATAATGGCATTATTGAAAAACACGCAGGTGTCGATTTGCCTGGACCAGAGCCACATATCCATATTAATAGCGGCGCTAATGGTGAGCAAAATGTTCATATCATGATTTTCTGCCCAACCGAGCAAGCGATACATCTAGAACAGCATATTCGAGAAGACTTTATGATTGCCTACCATGAGGCCTTTGGTAAAGAGGAAACCCTCTAATACTTACAGACGGGTGATTGCGGCAGGCCTCAGACATAGCATTGAAATAATTGTGTGCTTAATATCTGTGTACTGCCCTAATCGAAATACATATTCAGTTATGCATGTGACCACTTGATCTGAAATTCAATTTCTTCTTCTAAGTCACCTCGTTCGTGTTCAACGCTATACTCAGCACGAACAGGAACATAGACTCGTTCACCTGCAATTTGAATTTCAAATTTGTCCCCTGACTCAAGTGAATCGGCAAGACGCCTAAGTTTGGCGGCGAACTCGGCATTGGTGTAACCTTTCTCAATATCTCTATTGGTTTTTTGACTCACGTTCCACTCCTTATCCTTAGGTTCACTCTCATTATTAACGATTCTAAAGCAACTATGTTGAACTGGATTTTGAGCCACTTTGTTCCATTTGGAATTGAAGTTATCTCTGCTCTAGTTCTGCTCTAGTTTTAGTCTAGTTTGAACCAGACTTCCAGCTCTTTCAATTGCCCCTCTTCGGTGCGTTTAGTACGCCACTCACGACCTTCAAGCTCATAGGTAAAGGCAAATGACACACCAGGCTTTACCCCAAATGAATTAAGCTCTGGAAACTCAATATAATCTGTCGCCGTATACTCATAGCTCCCAGTAGCTGCAGCCCAAAACTCATTGACAGGCTTTTTATCGGTACCGGTGTTTTTAATAGTGGTAAAGCTAAAGTGGTTAGCAGTGATTACCTTAATTGCACTGAGTTTCAGATCGGCATAATCAACCCAGTTACCCTTACCGTCTAGATATTTACCTGACACAAGCTTCCAACTACCCATAAATGGATTTTCAGCCCCGCTGGCAGGAAATGCAATAAAAGCACCTAACGATATAATGGGCATCAACTTTAATAGCGTTTTGATAAACAAGTTTTAATTCCTTTTATAGTTTGTCGACCTATTGATAATTCAATACAACTGAGCTGCGATAGTTACAGGATAAAGCTCTGGCCACAAAATTCTAATCAAAAACCACTTCAATCCCTTCAAGCTTAACCCATTTTTGACATCATTCGGTATAAACAGAAATGGTCGGGGTTGAGATTGGATTTTCTACGCTGATCTCACCCGCAAAGTTACCAACGGGTACTGCTATAAAATCGGCCATAATATCCATAGTGAACCACAAAGTGCCGCCACAATTAGGGCGAAATAGGTCACTAATGGTTGTGAGTTCATCGCCAATATGTTGATAATACTGACTAGAACCGTCAAAAGTAACCTTACTTAGCAGATATCGGGCTTGTATGGAAATACGCTACCAGTGCGCTTTTGACAAGTATGACAGTGGCAAATGGATATACGCTGCGGCTCACCTTATACAATTAACGATAGTGGACCACAGTCACAGCTTGCGTTCAGCATAATATCCTCATGTTTATCATTTTAGAATATGACAAATCGTACTCTTACCATAAAAAAAACAGCAAATAAATTGCTGTTTTTTTTATCAGAAGTGAGTCTTAACCAGCCTCCAGTTAGGTTTTATTCTGCTCTTGTTTATTGTAAAGAGGTCTTAAGTCGCTTCATCCCTTCATCAATACTCACTAAGGCACTGTAGCCGAGATCGTTTTTAGCCGCGCTAATATCAAAGTAATGACTGGTTGAAAGCTGACGCGCGACAAAACGCGTCATAATGGGTTCATCTGTTTTACCCAATAAACCATAAACAGACTCAAGCACGCATCCTGCGATATAGGCTACATGACTGGGCACTCGCTTTGTCACTGGTGCAAACCCTTGGCAGGCGAGGATTTTGTTTAGCATCGCCGCCATAGTGATCGGCTCATCGTTACTCAAATAATAGGCTTTACCAGCACAAGCGGCACGACTCGCATCTTCACTGCAAAGTTTAACTGCGGCCAAGATATGAGCGTAAGCTGCATTGCCCACATAGATGGTATCGACTAGCTTGTCTTGCTTGCCCACCAGCTTCAATTTACCTGCTACTGCACGTTCAAGCACTCGTGGGACGAGATGCGGATCGTTTGGGCCCCAGATTAAGTGAGGCCTTAAGGCGGTGGTGCCTAAGTGTTTACCATTATCAAGCTTTTCACCGTTAGCGCTCAGCATCATCTGCTCTGCTATCGCCTTCGATTCACCATAATAGTTAAGAAACTGCTTAGCATAAGGTGCGGATTCATCATTGCCTGCTTCATCTTCCCCTGCAAAGGTGACACTTGGCGTGCTGGTGTAAACCAGACGTTCAATATTACACTTTTTACAAGCATCGATAATGTGGTGGGCACCGTCGACATTAGGTGAGAAGTAGCTTTGTTTACTGCCCCAGACCCCAGCCTTTGAGGCCACGTGAAACACCACATCACAGCCTTGCATAGCCGTTAACACTGCCGGCTCGTCAGCGATATCACCTTTGATCATATCCACGCCCATTGCATCTAATGCCGGATATGCTCCGCGGGCAAACCCGGTGACTTTAATACCCGCAGCGAGTAGACGCTCACAAATGGCTTTACCTAAGAAGCCCCCCGCTCCAGTAACAAAGGCGCGATTAACCTGTTGCTTAAGCGCTAACAGCGCGGCCTGCTCTTGGGGTAAAAAATCATTCAGACTAGGCGTATCGATTACATTGGACAAAGTACACTATTCCTTAATTTGTTTTTGCGCCCAAACTGCTAGCTTCTCTCTAAAAATCTTAGCGTTATGACGAATATCAACGGGAAAGTCTGCATGAATAAGAAAACGCTCAATACCTTGAGTCTGCGCATGTTGCTCGGCAATCGCTCTAAGCTCACTATAAAGCACACCAGATAGTGAGCAGGCTACTGACTGTCTGAGCTCGATACAGATTAACGGCGTCACCTTCCCCGCCACCTTAACAGCCACTAATGCACTGCGCTTTACGTCGCTATGAGTATTAAAAATGCGTTCGCAGGGAATAGAGTAATAACGTTTAGTCTGGTTATTGGTTGCAGGTAAAGCATCTGCGTCGACTCTATGCGCCTTACGGCCACACATCCACAGTAAGCCATCACTATCTAGATAGCCTAAGTCGCCCATACGATGGCGAATATTGTCACCATCTTGAATTTTTGCCACTTGGGTTGCGCTATCGCGCTGATAATAACTGCGGCTAACCATAGGCCCTTTGACGACAATTTCGCCTATGGCATCAACGGGCAAGGCTAAGCTGTTGTGCCAATGTGCAATCGGCTGCTCATCAATCGCTATGATTGCAATATCAACGCCATCAATGGCGTTGCCGACACAAATTCCGCCGCCGTTATCGGTGACAGCGGTGGTATCGAACAGAGCACTGCTCGCCATTTTACTTATGGGTAACGATTCGGTCGCGCCGTATGAATTGAGCACTTCAACGTCTTGATTAAGCATTAAGCTAAAGCGTTTGATCGATGCAATCGTTGCGGGAGCGCCGGCGGAGATCACACGCTTAATACTAGGCAGTTTGTGTTTGTTAGCTTCACCCGCTTGTCCTAAGCGTTCAATCAAGGCTGGGTTTACAAACATATTGCTACACTGATACTTCTCTATTGCAGCAAAAATAAAAGCAGGATTTGCGGTAATCGGCTTACTGGCATCCATATCGGGCACAATTGATGCCATACCTAATGCGGGGCCAAACAATGAAAATAGTGGAAAAGTGGCTAAATCGCGCTCACCAGATTTAATCGCATAGTCATTTTTAAGCGCGCTAATTTGCGCCTCAAACATCTTGTGCGAATACACCACACCTTTAGGCGTGCCTGTACTGCCGCTGGTAAACAAAATTGCTGCCATGGCATCTTCATCAAGCCACTGCATCTTAAACGGCTTGTCCGCCGTCAAGGAGCCCGCATTAGCCAATATCGTCTCGACACTAACCGCTCCGGTCAACGCGCGAATAAGCGGCGAACCACCAACATTAATTAGATACTTAACGCTGGATTTACCCCAGCCAAATAGGCGCCGAGCAATATGGGCTTTGGGGATCCCAATAAACACATCGGGCTTAGCCTCTTCAAAACACTGCTTAAGATTTTTAACGCCCATGCCGGGGTCAACCAAAATAGGCACGATACCCGCCTTAAACAGCGCGAACGTTAAGCTGAAAAAGTCGATACTTGGCGTCACCATCAACACAGCTTTCATACCCGGAGCTAAGCCGTAATGCAGCAGCGCGTTAGCGAGCTCATCACTTTTGGCGTTCAGAGTGTGAAAATCCATCTCTTGATAATGCAGGCCGCTCACGGCTTTACCATTAGATTGCTGCACAGCAACGGCAAGAGAAGTGGGATTCGTTTCTGCGGCACTAACTAAATGACGGCACAAATTTGCGCCGTCATTGTTTTGATTAAACTGACTCACCATCGCGATTACGCTACCGACTCATCGTTTGTTGCCGATACGGCTTCCGCCTTGGGCTTAGCCTCTAGCTCAGTTTCAGCGATAAAGTCTTTGATGTGACCTATCACCTCATCACTGGCATCTTCAAGAATATAGTGACCACAATCGCTGAACTCATGCACCTTGGCATGGGGCATTCTCTGCTTCCACTCATCTAAGAAGTGCTTATCGAATACAAAATCCTGCAAGCCCCAGCAGATCACGGTTGGCACATCTTGGAATTTAGACAGACTAGCAGCAATATCTGACACGAGTTCATAATTACGATCGCCAGGCTTCAACGGAATATCTTGCACAAAGCGCAATGTCGAAATGCGGTTTGCCCAAGAGTTAAATGGTGCAACATACGCTTCGCGAATGTCTTTGTGCATAGGTTTACGCTTAACACCCACGTAAGAGGCTGCCGATGAAAACGCATTAAAGCCACGCACTAACAATGTGCCAAGCATGGTATTACGACAAATCGACAACGCCCAAGGAAAGGGCTTACTCTCAGGTAGATGAAACGCGCCGGTATTAAGAATGACTAAACGTTTAATTCGCTCTGGGTGGCGCGCAGCGTAACCCATACCAATCATTCCGCCCCAATCATGCACTACAAGAGTGATGTTTTCTTTTACACCTAAGTGTTCAAGTAAGGCTTCTAAATCATCGATACGGTTTTTAAGGGTGTAGTCGTAACCACTGTCGTCAGGCTTATCCGACAAACCGCAACCAATATGATCAGGCACAATACACTGATGTTTATCACTTAACGCGCTAATAAGATTGCGATAATAAAAAGACCAGCTCGGGTTGCCATGTACCATAACGACAGGCTCACCTTGGCCTTCGTTTACGTACTGAAGTTTGTTGCCGTTTCTATCTAGGTAATTACGTTTAAACGGGTGCAGAGTGTCTAGCATGAGGGTTCCTCATCTTGCTTATACTTGTCGGACGCTGATTCAGCTAAAGAGATAAATGCCTGTAAAATTTACAGGCATTATGATTTACACGAACGTTTACGCTCTTGATAATCGTGACTTACCACTTAAGACCTAACATCATGCAGTTCAAACCACTGCCGATCCCCAAAAAGCTGACCTGATCGCCACTTTTCAAAAAGCCTTGGTCATGCGCCATTGCTGCGGTAACAGGCAAGGAAACCGTGCCCATGTTGCCAAGCAATTTATAAGTTGGAAATTCTTTCTCTTCAGGGATATTTAAGGCACTCAGTACATTGCGACGATTCGATGCGCCAACCTGATGACAAATCACTTTATCGACTTGCTCAACCAACCAATTACGTTGCTCAAGAAAATGGCTCCACGTATGACGCGCAAGCTCAACACCTTCTTTTAGCAATGCCACACCATTGGTGCGCATATACTCGCGATACAGCTGCGGGCCCGCTTCTTCAAGCCCCCACTGGCATAAATCATAATGCTGTGGCGCCGACAAATGACTCGCACCGAGTAACTGGTGTTGGCGATTACCTTTAAGATTTAAACTGCCATCGGTTAATAGCACTGCAACAGCGCCTGAGCCGCCCGTTAGGGTTGCTAACGACTGGGCATAGTTTTGCATCGTTGGTTCTGCCAACATCTTATCTATGGTGATATCAACGATATGACGCGCTGACTCACAAGAGACCACCAGGCCAGCTTTAATCTGACCAAGCTCAATACGGTTAGCAATATCTAAAATGCCCGATAGCACACCTAAACATGCGTTGCTGATATCGTAAATGGCCGTATCTTTTGAGACGCCAAGCTCCGCCGCAATACGGCAAGCCGTAGCGGGTTCGTGTTGGTCGCGGCAAACTCCAGTGTAAACCACTGCGCCCAAATCACTGATCTGCACGCCGGTTTCAGCGATGGTTTTGTGCGCAGCCGCTAAGGCGCCATCAGATAAACGGTGCCCTTTTGGCCACCAGCGTCTTTCATGGATCCCGGTTAAGGCTGCAAGCTGCCCCATTGGAATCCGAAATTTTTGGTATAAAGGCGCTAAACGAGACTCTAGCTCCGAAGTCGATACAACTTCAGGCGCTAGCTCATAGGCCATACTATTAATAAAAACGCGGGAATATTTCATGAAACTGCTTATCGTCACTCACAAGATCGGCCCAATAACAGCCTATCTAGATAGTTATTTATTATTAACCAGCCATTTGAGCAAGAAAAAGCAGATGATTCAATAAAAAACCTCATTACTGAGATGTTTTAATCTTAATACTCATCGACTTGATTTAGCTAATGGCCTCATTTTTCGCGCTGATTCAATCATAGCTAACTTAATTACAACTTAATAAACAGTTTGTTACGAGAGGATTAAATTAAGCTAGCTAGAAAATACTATTTAAATGCGTGAATTAACGCATTTCGCGGTGTAATACTGTTCGAACAAAATTCACTCAACTTTACTTGGTAGCCCTGCTCTTCTAAAAAGCACACTCTATCGAGTATTAGCCACTGCTCCATTAACGCCCTAAACAAATGAGCCACGAGATCAATACGTCGAGTGAGTCGCTGACGTTGCTCACCAATATCTCGATAAGCATCGTAATCAACATCTAGGGGCAAGCATACCCCTTTAGCGTCTGCCGCCCAGCGACAAAAATCTGCGAATTCAGCATTTAACTGGCTTTGTTTGACTGAAGGTACAGGTAAATATTCATCAAGACCACGTACCTTGCGTTGCAACGCATCAAACCCTAGGCGCCAAGCCATCTCTTGCAACCTGTACCCCTTATGCTTATCGTTAGCGATAACGCTTTGCTGCAAAGGCAATTGTAGATCGGCCCGGCTTAATTTTGGTTCATCGCAGATTAGTGCGCTTGCCTGTGCCACCTGTGATAACGCTTGATAGTGGTTAGCTTGAATTAAATGATAACAACAAGGTGATATCACCAACTGCTTAGTGCCGGCGTTACTGGCATGCTTTAGCAAGGTTACATGTAAGTCACCACAGGCATGCAGTGCCACTGCTAGCTGTTTTGGATGTAACTGCTCACTTTGGCCAGCAAAGGCGTCAGCACAAATAAAGCTTTGCGGTAATTGCCACTTTGCCGCAAATTGTTCGCCTGCTGCACATAGGCTTTGTTGCCACTCAAGACTGACCACCTCTCGATGATGGGCTTTGGCAATGAGTCGACCTAAATGGCCTTTGCCAGCGCACCACTCAAGTACAGGCGAATCATCACGAGGCAGTGTGGCTACGAACGCATTAATTTGTTGCCACTTACGCCCTTTAATATGCGCGCTAAAATGGGACTCATCTGTTTCATCAAGTAAACGGGCTTGTTCAGCGTTTGGAGCAAGCTGAACATCTACTGATTTTGTCTCTCGACCAATAGCCGATTGGGAAAATAATTCAAGCTGCCATTGTAGGCCTTGCGCTTGTAGATCTGCCACCAACGCAGGCAACAATGTCTCGTTAAGCCTTTGCTGACATGCATCAATAGCCTCTAGTGAGTCATCACTTAATTGCCAAACCGTTTTAGCTAGACTTGGAAAGGTATCACTCCAAGGCAGTTGGTCGCACTCAAAAGAGCGGCTACGCCATAACTGCTGACTCTGAGTTAACAGCGCGTCTATCCGCTTAAGTCTCTGCGCTGCGCTAGGTTCGCCGCTATGACTCAAGGCTGAGCTTTGATTTGAAGTGATAGTCATCTTTTTACTAATTTACTGTTCCAATACACTGAGGTTTAAAGCTGCAATAAAAACGAGCACCCTTGGGTGCTCGTTAGTTTAACATGTCATCGGTTCAATCCGATTAGGCTTTTTGTTCGGCTTGTTCGGTCTGGCGATTTAACACACCTTGCTTTTTAACTTGCATACGCTTACCTAACCAAACCCCCAAGCCTAATGGCGCAAAGAACACCACAAGCAGGAAGAGTACAAAGTACAAGATCAGACTTTTTAGGGTTTGAGTCAGCTCTTGAAAAACCACTTCGATAGCATTTTGTGAAATCTGCTCTAAATCTACCGCTGCAGCAGCGCGCTCACGGGCAACCATAGCCTCTAAGGCAACGCGCTCGTTTTTCACCATAATTTCTAGCGCCTGACGCTCAACTGAAAGTTGCTTTAGCTTGTCATCGGTACTAGCACTAAGCTTGTCTAATAACGGCGTTAATTCTTTACGCATATCCACCGCTAACGCTTGCATCATCTCAGGGCTTTGTGCCATTAACTGCTGAAACTTAGCCGAGGTGTCACTAATATTTGTTAGCGTACGCTGAATTTCATCGGCGTTAATATTAGAATGTAAGGCGTAAAGCTCGGCTTTCCAGCCTAAGATTTTTGGCATCTGCTCGGCAATCATCGCCATACGGTCAGAGATATCACTCATCACTTCTGGCACTGTACCAAAAGTAGTAATGGCATCAAACTCGCTGAGTTGGTGAAACTCAAGCCAGTCAGTAAACGCAGATTCCCGCGCAAACGCCATATCTTTAATGGGGTGACTTGCCACATATTGTTTAACAAATTCTTGGTTCTTTTTGAAGTTTTCCGCACCAAAATTCTTAATCGTACGTTCAAACTGATCACGTAATTTAATACTGGCATCTATGGCCACTTGTTGCTGCTCGGCAAATAGGTTTTTACCCGCGCCAGTTTCAAAGAACTGCGCCATCTGCTCGGTAAACACCCATGTATCGACCATGGCCGCGGTCGGTGATGCTTGGAAAATCGTGTGTTGCAAATTCTGCTCGGCGTTAATCTTCCACATCAAGGTGTTGGACTGAACCGGGATGCTATCGGTATTACGCTCGATTAAATCGGCAGCGCTTTCTATCTGACTGTAGAAAACGGTGCTGAAGTCACGACTAAAAACTCGCATATTAAGTTGATCTTTTGGCAGCGGCTCAATACCACTTTCCAATTTAATTTCAAGCAGTGAACACGCACTGGTTAGCACGGCAACAACAGCTATCACACAAAAGCGAAACACCGCTTTCATAACTCCTCCAAAAAACACACAATTCATTGAATATTATAGTAAAAATAATTGACTAACAATTCTAGCACTAGACTTCAACAATACCTATCGCTATGTCTGCTACTGATCATTAGCACGCATACGCATTAGGCTTACCAATACAAAGTTCTAGGCCGATAAAAGAGTTTCATTTGTAAGTTAATTCTAGCTAACTTAAAATCTGCCGCAAATTCGAACAACAAATACAAGGCTAACTTTATGAAGCTTTCACCTTGCGTGGCTAAATGCGGCCTAAATGATGAAGATTACTGCATGGGCTGTTATCGCCATATCGATGAAATTGTCGGTTGGGGGCAAGCAAGTGATGAACAGAAAACATTAATTTGGCAAAAGCTTGCCGAGCGCAAAGCTAAGATGCAAGGCGGGGAAAATAGCGCCATTCTAAGTAGGGCTAAATGGATAGAAGCTGAGCAAAAATTAAAGCAAGAAAAAGCTGACTAACTTGCAATATGGTTACTGCAGGCTAATAAAGGGGAACTTGCTAAAGAAGATGGATTAGCGATTGTGAACTGAAAACAAAAAAGCCGCTATAAGCGGCTTTTATAAATTAGCTTTTTATAAAAAGCTTGGGATGTTACTTTTTCAGCATGCTCTTCAAATCCGCAAACGGGTTGTACGTCGCAGCTTCAACTTTATTTTCAGTGGTTGAACCATACTGAATCAACTCTTCAAACTTAGAATGCTCATTGTCATGGCAATAGAGGCATAAGAGTTCCCAGTTAGAACCATCTGATGGATTATTATCGTGATTATGATCACGATGATGCACCGTCAACTCTCGCAGGTTGGCATTATTAAACTCACGAGTACAACGGCCACATACCCAAGGGTAAAGCTTAAGCGCCTGCTCACGATACCCAACCTCGCGCTTGGCTTTATACTCTCTCGCTTCGGCTAATACTCTATCTAACTTACTTTGCCCTTGATTGATCGACATGCTCACTCTCATTAAAGTTTGTTACCTAGGCGCAATTGTAACATTGAGCCTAGGTAAATTTCACCGCAAATTACTGACTAACGTTTTTGGCCGTAATCGACAACTAAGAGTTAGTTTCACTGCTTAAATACTCTGAACTGGATAGGTGCAGGTAATGTAAGTATTTCTCATACTGAGTCACCACATCCGCCAGGATCTGTTCTTGAGTAAAGCCCATCACGTCATAGTGCTGACCGCCGTGCTCTAGGAACACTTCTACGCGGTAGTAGAAATTATCACCATCATCATTGCTAACGTCACTGTCTAACGGATTAGAGATGGTATAGGCACGAATACGCAGGCCATAGACAAAATCGTTATGATCTTCACTATGAACCACAAAACGCACACGATTATCGAAGTTTAAGATCTCTGCCGAAATCGAGCGATTCAAGAAGCTTTCACATACTTTTGTTAGTGCAGGCTGTGCCACTTTATCAAGGAAGTCTTGCGCCTCTTGCTGGCTTGGGTGAGACAGCAATACATCAATATGCGACTCCCAGCTCACGTTCGTTTTAGTAAACTGCACGCTAGTGTTATGCGATTGCACACTGTTGATTTTCAACCAGTCATCTTTCAGCGCTTTGTAAAGACCAAAGCACATGAATAGCATAACGATGAGAAACGGCAATGCACTTGCAATTGCTGCTGTTTGTAATGCTTGTAAGCCACCGGCTAATAGCAATACTGATGCAACAACGCCTTGCATTAAAGCCCAGAAAATACGCTGCCAAACCGGTGCATTATGGTCACCGCCTGAGGTCAAGTTATCGATAACTAAAGAACCAGAGTCAGATGATGTCACGAAGAAAGTCACCACTAAACAAAGTGCAATTGTCGATAGCAATGTAGAGAATGGCAAATGTTCAAAGAACACAAACAAGGCAACCGAAACATCAGTTGATACCGCGTCAGACAGATACGTACCGCCATTTGAAATCACATCTATCGCACTGTTGCCAAAACCTGTCATCCAAAGGAATGTCAGCGCCGATGGCACAAACAACACACCCACTAAGAATTCACGAATTGTACGGCCACGCGAAACACGAGCAATAAAGGTACCTACAAATGGAGACCATGAAATCCACCAGCCCCAATAGAGTAGTGTCCAACCGCCAATCCAATCGTTCTTCTGCTCATAGGCATATAAATTAAACGTCTTACCGACGATATCACTTAAATACGCTCCGGTGTTTTGTACGAATGCTTGCAATAACTCAACCGTTGGGCCGAATAACAATACAAACAAAAGTAGCAATACCGCTAACAGTAGGTTTAATTCACTTAAACGTTTAACGCCTTTATCAAGACCAGAGAACACAGACACTGTCGCAATAAGACAAACACCGATAATCAAGCAAACTTGTACCGTGGTATTAACGGGCACATCTAATAAGTAGTTAAGGCCAGAGTTTAACTGTAATACACCAAAACCAAGTGAAGTCGCGACACCGAACATGGTACCTAATACCGCAAACGTGTCGACAGCATGACCAATTGGGCCATAAATTTTGTCACCAATTAACGGGTACAAGGCACTTCTTGGGAGTAAAGGAAGCTTATGACGGTATGAGAAATACGCCAAGCTTAATGCAACAACCGCGTAGATAGCCCAGGCATGAACACCCCAGTGGAAGAAGGTGATCTTCATGGCATCTTTTGCAGCTTGAATCGTCAAAGGATCCGCATCTGGCGGAGACATGTAGTGCATCACAGGTTCAGCGACGCCGAAGAACATCAAGCCGATGCCCATACCTGCTGAGAACAGCATCGCTATCCAGCTCTTATAGCTGTAATCAGGCTCGGCGTGATCAGGGCCTAGCTTGATATCACCAAAGCGACTTACCATCACAAAAATAATAAAAATAAGAAATACTGCAACGCCTAGGATATAAAGCCAACCCGCTTTAAGTTCAAACCAAGATTGCGCCATTTTGAAGAAATCTTGCGATTGAGTTGGCCATATGGCACAAACAGCAACCATTAAGGTAATTAAAATAACAGATGAAAAAAAGACTGGTGGATTAATACTCGATTTTATCGACATATAGTTACCGCGGTTAAGGAAGTACACGCAATAATTCTGCCTTGCGCGACAAGGCCGCCAGAGATTAAAAGTGCATTTAGCTAATATAAAAATACACTGGCGGAGTTATTATTATGTTTTTTTCTCTTAAGTGAGACTCACCTTAAGCGTTTTTTAAACCTGATCGCTTATCCAATATCCATGAGGATAAGAAAGTGGTCTATTCAGCGTTACTTTTTGCTGTTTAACTCAACGCGATTGAGTGAAGCAATGATGCTCACTTTGACCCCATTGAACACCAAACTCTCGCTGGATGGCCACACCTCTATTCATGTTAGTATTGAATCTAGATGAGACTTTTGATTATTTAACATCTCATACCAATCGAGTTAAATAATACTTAAACTCTAATCGCTAGAATAAACTAAAGAAATAAGCACTTACTTACCCTGAAAGGCACTACAAATCACATTGAATAGCCCAACCTAAAAATGCCGATAAGAGGCCTGTTCAGCTATTGAATAGAATTTGACTTACGGAGAAAAACAACACAATTATCACTTACACTATACATTATTTCCTGACTTCAGGTTTTCGTCTATAGCACAAAAACAAAAAAGCAGCTTATCGCTGCTTTTTTGTATTATCAAACTCAACATTTAGCAAGAATTGTGAACTTAATCTCGTTGCGTTTTTTTAACAATTTAATTAACGCCAAAAACAATTGCTTGAAAATGCTAAAGTTTGAGGTCTTTTTCCATCTCTTCATAGGAGATATGGCGCACATCTTTACCTTTCACATAATAGATAATGTACTCACAAATGTTCTGACAACGATCTCCGACTCGCTCTACTGCACGCGCAGCCCAAAGTACGTCTAATACTTCAGGAATTGAACGAGGATCCGCCATCATATAGGTCATTAACTGACGAATAATGCCTTCATACTCTTTATCAAGTTTGCTATCTTCTTTATGCAGCTCAAATGCGACATCGGCGTCCATACGCGCAAAAGCGTCCAATGTTAAGTGCAAAGTGCGGGTGGCATGACGCCCCATGTTTTCAATACTCACCAATAAAGGTTGCTGGTTCTTGGAGCGCTTATCCATGGCCGCTTTAGCAATTTTCACACAGGCATCACCGATACGTTCTAAATCGGTAATCGTCTTGGATATCGCTAATACAAGACGTAAATCGCTCGCCGCAGGCTGACGCTTAGCGATAATACGAGCACACTCTTCGTCAATAGCCACTTCCATGCCATTAACTTTGTGATCGCCCTCTATAACCCTTTGTGCTAATTCAGAATCCAGCGCAGAAAGCGCGTCTAATGACTGCTCAAGCTGACGCTCAACTAAACCGCCCATTGCCAACACGTGATTACGAATATCATCAAGTTCAGCGCTAAACTGGCCAGAGATATGCCTATTTAAATTCATGTTTTCCATTACATTTACCCTCTATCTCAATTAACCGTAACGGCCAGTTATATAATCTTCCGTCTTCTTCTGCTTCGGCATCGTAAAGATGGTATTAGTGTCAGCATATTCAATCAGCTCCCCCATATACATGAATGCCGTTTGATCTGACACGCGCGCAGCCTGTTGCATATTGTGGGTAACAATAACAACCGTGTATTTAGACTTAAGGTCGGTGATCAACTCTTCAATGGTCAAGGTTGAGATAGGATCCAATGCTGATGTGGGTTCATCAAGCAATAAGACTTCTGGCTCAATGGCAATCGCACGCGCAATCACCAAACGCTGTTGCTGGCCACCCGATAACCCAAACGCGTTATCATGTAGCCTATCTTTGACTTCATCCCAAATTGCGGCACCGCGCAAAGAGCGCTCTGCTGCATCATCGAGTTCGCGGCGATTATTAACGCCTTGCAAGCGCAGACCGTAAACCACGTTTTCATAGATTGATTTAGGGAATGGGTTTGGACGCTGGAACACCATACCGACGTTACGGCGTAGCGCCGCCACATCTACACGCTTGTCGTAAATGTTTTGTCCATGCAACATGATCTCACCACTAATATGGCAATTATCGACCAAGTCATTCATTCGGTTAATACAGCGAAGTAGCGTTGACTTACCGCAACCACTAGGGCCAATGAATGCCGTCACCTTTTTCTTAGGGATCTTCATCGATACATCAAACAGTGCCTGTTTATCACCATATTTAAGATCTAAGTTACGGATCTCTAGGGTTGTTTGTTCTTTTGTTAAGTTTTCTAGGTCTAGCATATCAGTCTTCATTACCGATTGATCTATTGAAATCATGTTGTTTCCTACTGCTAAGGATAATCGTCAATTAATGCTCAAGCGAACGATATTTTTCGCGTAAGTGGTTTCGTACACCAATGGCAGTTAAGTTAAGAGCCACAATTACCGAGACCAAAAGGAATGAAGTAGCGTATACCAAGGGGCGCGCCGCTTCTACGTTAGGGCTTTGGAAACCAACATCGTAGATGTGGAAACCTAAGTGCATGAACTTACGTTCTAGATGCACAAATGGGAAATTCATATCAATTGGCAGCGTTGGTGCTAGCTTTACCACACCTACTAGCATCAAGGGAGCGACCTCACCTGCCGCGCGAGCAACGGCCAAAATCAACCCCGTCATAATGGCAGGGCTCGCCATTGGGATAATAATGCGCCATAGCGTCTCGGCTTTAGTTGCGCCAAGCGCTAAACTACCTTGGCGAACAGAACTTGGAATACGGCTTAAACCTTCTTCGGTCGATACAATCACCACAGGCAAAGTTAGAATAGCGAGCGTTAATGCAGACCAAATCACCCCTGGTGAACCAAAGGTTGGCGCAGGTAATGCCTCTGGGTAGAACAACTGATCCAGCGTGCCACCAAACATATACACAAAGAAGCCTAAACCGAATACGCCATAAACAATTGATGGCACGCCGGCTAAGTTGATTACCGCGATGCGGATCATCTTAGTGACTGGGCCCTTCTTGGCATACTCGTGTAAGTAGATTGCCGCGATAACCCCAAATGGTGTCACAATTACCGCCATCAGCATCACCATAAACACAGTGCCGAAAATCGCAGGGAACACACCGCCTTCGGTATTGGCTTCGCGTGGATCATCGCTGACAAATTTGCCCACACCTATAAACCATTGGCCAATTTTGCCCATTAAGCCTAAACGGTTGGCGTAAGTGACATCTAAAATTGTATCTAATTTAAGTGTGACTTCTTCGCCGCGCATATCGCGGATAACCACAGAATCTCGCCCTGCTTGAGTTTTAAGGGCAAAGAACTCTTTCTCTACCACTAAATACTCTGCGTTTAACTTGGCACTGTCGGCTTCGATTTGTGCTTTTCGGCTTGCCGTTAAGGCATTATCGAGCTCAAAACGGCGCGACTTTAAACGTAAGTTCTCCAGCTCATAGTTAATTGAACCTATCACGCCTTTTTGAATATCCAGCGCTTGATCATTTAACTCAACGGCACGCTCAATATGTGACGCAAAATCAGCTTCGATATTTTGCGAGGTTAGACGTTTACCCTCTTCAATAATCGCCACAGGGAAGCCATAGAAGTCACCATTTTTACTGCGCTCGATAACGGCTATATTTTCAGGCTTAGAACGAGAGATAATATTTGTCGCCAAAATCCAACGGAAATCTAAACCTACAAACTCACGGTTACCGGTTTTGACCAAATAGCGGGTGATGTTCTCGCCCACTTCTGAGTCGAACTTATGCCCGGCATCAAGCAAACGCTCTGTAGGTACTTCTTCTTTATCGTAGATTTCACCAATTAAGGTGTAGCGCTCGCCTTGTGGGGTTTTCATCTCCCATTGATAGATATCTGCCGGCCAGAAGTAGCTCAGGCCTCGCCAAGCAATTAGCAGCAATAGGCCCAGAACTGCAATCAAACAAATACTGACAGCGCCACTGGTCATCCAAATCCAAGGAGAACCCGATTTAAACCACTTACCCATTAGCTAAACCTCTTAAAGCAACTGGTGAACGAGTATTTATACAAGTCGTAGTAACATTCATTTTCTTATCATCCATAACAGTGAGCGATTAAAGCGAGCTGTAACGTTCACGTAGACGCTGCCTCACCACTTCCGCAATAGTGTTGAAGAAGAAAGTAAAAATAAATAGCACGAAGGCCGCTAAGAACAACACACGATAATGTGAGCTACCGATGGCAGATTCAGGCATTTCTACTGCAATATTTGCAGCAAGTGTTCGCATGCCTTCAAATACACTCCACTCCATAATTGCTGTGTTACCTGTGGCCATCAGTACAATCATGGTCTCGCCAACAGCTCGGCCGAGTCCCATCATGACGGCAGAGAAAATACCAGGACTTGCGGTCAACAATACAACTCGGGTTAATGTCTGCCATGTGGTTGCACCCAGTGCCAAACTGCCGTTTGATAGGTGACGCGGCACCGAGAACACCGCATCTTCTGCAATGGAGAAAATCGTTGGGATAACCGCAAAGCCCATGGCGATCCCCACGACTAGCGCGTTACGTTGATCGAAGGTAATACCGAGCTCGTTGGTGATAAACATACGAGTATCACCGTCAAATAAGGCCAACTCTAGACTAGGGCTAATCGCAAACGAGAACCAGCCAATGAAGATAATCACGGGTAACAACATCAGCTCTTGATAGGTTTCGGGTAGGCGCTGCTTCCATTTAGCAGGCAATTTGTGCCAGGCATAGGCGGTACTTAAAATCGACACCGGCAGTAACACCAGTAAGGTCAAAATCCCTGGTAAATTGTCTTCAATCAGCGGGGCTAACCAAAGACCGGCTAAGAAGCCCAGGATAACCGTGGGTAGTGCTTCCATAATTTCAATGGTCGGCTTAACAATGGCGCGTACTTTAGGCGACATAAAGTAAGCGGTGTAGATTGCGCCTGCAATGGCTAATGGCGTCGCAAACAACATCGCATAAAGCGCAGCTTTCATGGTGCCAAATGCCAACGGCATTAGGCTCAGCTTGGCTTCAAAGTCATCAGAGCCTGAAGTCGACTGCCATACATACATGGGTTCAGGGTAACCTTCGTACCACACCTTCTCCCACATCGCGCTCCACGAAACCTCAGGGTGAGAATTCGATACACTAAATAGATTCAGCTTGCCTTCTGCTTCAACAATCAAGGCGTTTGAACGAGGGCTAAAACCAACAGTGCCAGGATTATTAAGCTTGAATTTCTCAGAAAAAAGCTCTCTTTCACTGGTGGTATAAAGCAGACTTAATTCACCATCTTCGGTTATGGTGACAAAACTCTTACGGTAGAACTCTGAGGCAACACTCTTAATATCGCCCTTAACGTTAAAATCACGAATTTCTTGATACTGGCGACCTTGCTGCCCATTAACTTGAAAGTATTGCTGTACTACGCCTGAGTCATAGCTAACCAGCAGCGAACTTGCCCCCGCTAATAGCGTCACGTTAGTCTTACCACGCTCAAGAGATAACACTTGGCTTAAGCTAACGTGTTCGGCATCGCGAATATCGTAAATAAATAATTTATTATCGGAGCTTAAAATCAGTTGCCGCTGATCTGGCGTCATCAATTGCTGCTGAACATTAACTGGAGAGTCTGGAATGATGCTGTTATAGGTAAGCCATTCGACCTCTTCGGTCATCATGTTCTCTTCGCCTTCTTGGCGAGAAAGGTGCCACACTTTATCGTCGGTTTGATAAACAAAGCTCATTTTGTCGCTACTGTAATCAAACACTAAATGGGTTAACGCACGTCCCTGCTCATCGACTGTGAGTGCTTGGTTATCATTAGAAAAATGAAGCTTTGGCGTGATTAGGCGTTTATTATCAGGGTAGGTCACGCCAAATTCAACACCAACGATAATGGCCTGACCATTGCTCAGGCCTAGTGCAAAGCGCTGCTCGCTCGCCATTGCAGCAGAACTACTCACCACGTGCGTGCCAGCAGGTGTGTTAATTTGCTCACTTCTGACCAGCTGGGCGGTATGCGTATCGTAAAAATCAACTTTCCCCAATTGTGACACTCGGTACATGATTTCATTTTGCTCATCGCTACCGACCATTAAGGCTGGCTTACTATCATGAAATTGAGCACTAACAACAGGTGTGACTTCCGCACCGTCGAAGATAGGCTTTACCACATAAAGTAGATAAAAGAAGATCAGTAACAGCGCAACAAATACCATGGTTCCACCAATGGTGACACCAATTTGGGCTGCTTTATCCTTGATTGCTCTGCGCGAATACCCATTGTTTATCAATAGGTTTTTTGCTGCAGGTTCAGGTTGAGATACCTGAGTTTCCATTAAGAACCTCGATTATTTTAAAGCCAGTCAAACTTTAACTGGGATTGAATTAACGACTATGCTAACACTAGTGTTTTAAAACAGTTTCTGCGCATGCGTAATTTAATGTGGTGCATTATATGACGCAAAAATGACACTAGTGTTACAACGGTTAACTTATACGGATCAGATTTTAAGTTGGGCTATTTTAGGCGTTAAGTAAGCGCATAACCAACAATAACTATCAGACTAACTAGATAAATAAGGGAGTAATATCAAATGTTAAGATACCTAGTTACCCTACAAGCAAATGATAGAGAAGGCTTAGTTGAGCAAATCGCTCATGCGGTTAGTCGCCATGGTGGCAACTGGTTAGATTCTGAACTACGCCATATTGACGGAATTTTTGCAGCAATCTTACTGCTAGAAGTCCCAGCCGCTCATTGGGATGAATTAGTAGAAAATCTCGAGATGCTTGAGGGAGTATCGTTAACCTACTCCAAAACCAGTAAGCCACAAGCTAAAAATAAGCATGTAAGTTACTCCCTCGTTGCCTATGACAGACCGGGGTTAGTACATGAGATCTCAAATAAAATTAGTGCTCTTGGGATCAATATTGAGCATATGAGCACACGTTATGAAACTGCTAGCCATACTGGCATTGCGCTGTTTAGAGCCGAGTTTAATGTGGGTATGAAAGATGCTAATGATGAAGTTCTATTGACTCAAGCCCTGTACAGCATGGGCGATGATGTGGTGCTTGATAACTTGTCAGATTAATTAGCAAAACAAATAAGCTGCTATTTTCTTGCCAAACAGCAGCTTATTTTTATGATTTACCTTGTTCAATGATACCTTGCGATTGTTGCCAAGCGGCAAAGCCACCTACCCTATTAAGCAGCGGCGTTAGGCCCATATCATGGGCTTGTTTCGCCGCATAAAGTGACCTAAGCCCATGTGCACAAGAAAACGGCATTATGTACTGGGCAATTAGGGGCAATTAAAAACGCCACGTTCAACCTAGATGAGCCTCTATCTAACAATTTGGGGTGTCTTAGTTATTTTTCCCGAGACAAAAACACAAGCCGGATAGCGGTGTCATAGTCGTCGAATTTATTGGTACTTAGCTCATATTTGGACAAAGCTATTCACCACGGAGGACACGAAGATCACGGAGAAGAGCATCAGCCGAGGCCAGTTAAGCTCTTCATCTCCGTGTTCTTAGTGAAAGCGCAGCGCTCCGTGGTGAGATGAGTGCTTTGATAAAAATGATGTTAACGCTAAATTTATGCGTTGAGTACACACAGTTTTGGCGCATTTCCAAGTTAGCAATCGAAAAAACCATTCCAAAGCGGGTATAACAATCTGTTAGACTAAGCCCAAATATTGATAAGAATTAAAATGTCATGCTTGGAACCTTAAGAAAAATGCGCAGCCACTTGGATGAAAACCATGTGGTGCAATACCAACTACCTGTTGGTGAAGAATTATTAGATCTTAACCCTCTGATTGGTCAGCAACTTACGCTAACTCATACCGGTAAAATCTTCTGTTGTAGCTGTGGTAAGAAAACGAAAAAGAGCTACTCACAAGGTCACTGCTATGTGTGTATGCAAAAGCTTGCAAGCTGTGACTTGTGCATTATGAAACCTGAGACTTGCCACTACGCTGCAGGTACTTGCCGTGAGCCATCTTGGGGTGAGGCTAACTGCTTTGTACCGCATTATGTTTACCTATCTAACACCTCAGGTGTCAAAGTCGGTATTACCCGCCACACTCAGCTGCCGACTCGTTGGATAGATCAGGGTGCTACCCAAGGTTTGCCTATTTTTAAAGTAGAAACTCGTCTGCTATCTGGTTTAGTTGAAACCGCCCTAGCCGAAATGATTGCAGACAAGACTAACTGGCGCACTATGCTTAAGGGCAATGCCGATGATCTTGACCTTAAGCAGCAAGCTGAAACGTTAATTCCGCACATTAGCGAACGTTTAAAAGAGATCACCGCTGAACATGGTGAGTTTGCAGTGTCGCAGCTCGATGAATCCATTCAAGCGATTAACTATCCAGTAAGCGAGTTCCCGACCAAAATTAGTTCGCATAACTTTGATAAAAACCCTGAAGTATCGGGGATTTTGAAAGGGATCAAAGGCCAGTACTTAATCTTTGATACCGGCGTGATTAATGTGCGTAAATTTGGCTCTTATGAAGTCAGCGTGAATTACTAGCAACTAATGACTAGTTTTGCTAGTGGCAGCTTCAGACTGACTGCGCAGCGATAACCCTCAGTCTGTGCCTAAGATTAGCGATAGTGAAACCAGAAATGCCCTGCTAATGCAGGGCATTTTTATGGCGACTATACCCAAGTTACCTCAAGATGCAGGATTCAGAGTGATCTCAGCGTGTTTAATTCAAGGAAAATGAGTGCTGGAATGGCATTCCCTTTTAAACTTATTTGACACAGAAGTAGATACGCTGAGTCACTCCCGAAGGGCGAGTTTTATTGGCTTCTACTCTGCGTTGCCGATTTTTAACGTAGAGCGACTATGCTTACAAATCTGCGCCTTGATTAGCAGCCAATAAATTCTCGCTGAAACGAGCATCTTGAAGTAGCTTGGGTATATATTTAAGATAGCACCCGCTTTAACATAGACCGCTTGATAGGATTAAACCGTTGGAATAGGTTTTAGCATGGTCGACAATAAACGCTCGAAGCGCTGCTCTCTTTGTACTGGGTTATTATCAAGATCGGTAAAACCTTGGGCTAACACTCGCCAGATTGGTATCGGATTATGAGGAGAAAATAGCGCGACTAAGACTGAACCTTTTTCATAGTTTTTATCTACGCCCTCTGTTGACAGACCCGCAACGAGACCTGCACGTTTCAAGATCTCTTTATCGCTCATCTCAGACTCCAGCGCGACACCGAACCCCACCAGTAAGCTAGGCGTTTCATTAGCAGTCGCTAAATGAAAGCCCTTTGCCTGCATCGCCTGAGCAATTGCGTGTTGCATATGCTTAACCACAACCTCATTATCAATCTCATCACTAGCGTGAACAGCAAACATGCTTGGGTGCCAAGCAAAGGCTTTAGTGGATTGGTTTAATCGACTAAGATCGCCCGTTGTCACCATAGTGGTGCGTGTTACCGCCATTTCAGCTTCTACGCTATCGGTTGCAGTGCAGCCTGTAATTAGCGTTAGCCCTGTTAGTAGCAATAAGACATAATTTTTAATCATAGGTTTAATTCCCTTTGTATGTACCGCTCCAGCGTAACACTTGAAACATTAACCTAACCTGACTCGTACAGCGCTGTCGACTATTAATGCCCATCGTACTAAATATGTGATGGAATAAACTAACCTTCCTTAGGTGGCTCGTCTGCCATAAGGCTAATAAAAAGCCGACTCTGTATGAGTCGGCTTTGGCTACTGATAAACGAACTGTTGTTCTTTATATAATAATAGCTTACTTAATGTTAACCACTAAGCTTGCACCTTGGCTTGATGGTGCACCATCTGCACTGATGTAATACCAACCTTCAGCTGGTGAGTTGATTGTTAAACTCTCAACATTTCCAGTGTTTTCAGACTTCACTTCAAATGAACTAGGACCCGCCCAAGTTTGACTATTGCCATAAAGGTTTACATCGCCACTTCCGTGTCCGCTTGCTACGCTAACTTCTTCAGTACCAGCTGGAACGTAGAAGTAGTAGCTAGAGTGACCATCTTCGATACAAATCGCTTCACCAAACTCGACACCACCATAGCTATATGGAGATTGTGTTGCACATGCATCAGCAACAGCTACCGGAGTGGTTCCTGTATCGCCGCCTTCTGTAAGGCTAACTTTAAGGCTTACACCGTTAAAATCTTGGTACGCTAATAAGCTGATATATACCCAACCTCGATTAGCAACGACGCTTAGCGACTCTTCGTTACCATTGGTTTCAGATCTCGCATCAAAGTCAGATGGCTTAGCCCAAATACCTTGATTGAAGAACAAGTCAACATCACCTTCACCACCAGATGTAGTGATATATAGCTGGGTATTGTCTTCTTCAACATAAGTGTAGAAGTAGTTGATATCAGTGCCTTCAACACACTCAACTTTATCTTGAGTGAGCTTGCCGTCTCTAATCGTCGCTACGCCGCAATGCTCAGCAGGGTCAACGGGGCCGTCTGTATCGGCGTTATCACCAATTCCGTCACCGTCAGAATCTGCCCACTCTGTAGAGTCTGTTGGGAACACATCACCATTGTCACCTACACCATCACCGTCGGTATCGACCGTCTCATTAGCATCTGTTGGGAACACATCTGCGTTATCCCCCACACCATCAGCGTCAGTATCATGAGTTTCACTCGGATCATGCGGGAAGGCATCTTGGCTATCTATTACACCATCACCATCTGAATCAACTGGCTCAGTAATACCAGTATCAATTGTGTCATCGTTACTGCTTACTGACGCTAACCAAGTGTTCCACTCATTGTTATAATTTTCACCAATCGTGTTATCGATATAAGTGAGCCAGCCATCGGCGTCACCACCACGAGCCAAAACAAGTAACGCATCTACATCACTTCTGTGTTTCTCAAATAGGAAACGTACCGCAAGGTAACCCCAGCTATAAACACGATCAGACCCTGAGTCATAGGTATTAGCTAAGATTTCACTTAGGCTGTAAGTCTGCGAGCGTCCCATGTCGATAGCGCCGTCATTACGGTTTTGCTTAGAGATGTACTCGGCAAGGCCTTCTGACCACCACACTGACTTCCCGGTGTCGATATCAAAGTAGTTAAACGCACCATATTGATTAAAGCGACCATCTAGGTAATGCACATATTCATGCTTAAGGTTCCAGACTAAAATATCTTCAGTCCAAGTTGCTTCATGAGCAATAAAGCGTGCCTGGTTACCTTCTTGTGAAGGAGTGCCTTCAAGGTACATACCACCGTTATTAGTATTAATACCAAAAATGACACTGGCATACTGGGCATAGTCATCATAGCTGTCGAAGATATTCACTTCTAAGCTTTCGTTAAAGTCATCAGCAACCGGCTGGTAACCCGTAGCGAGTACATTATGGAACAGTGTCTCTTCACCGCCCATCAAATCACAAGATGCTTGAAGCTCATCATTGGTTAACTGCTGCGCACGGATATAGATGGTGTCGCTACAGCTGTAGTTGATGGGGAGAGCAGTCTGTTCAAGCTCTTCTTCCCAACCACAGATCCCAAACTGCTCACATTCACCCGGGTTGTAATAATCTAAGTAGCCAGCAGCATCAGCCCACGGTGCAGACATGCGCTCAAACTTACTCATATACAGCTGCACACCGTCATTTAGGCGTGTTTTAAGGCTTTCAGGTAGATCCCAATAGGCTTGATACTCATAAAAACGGCCAAACTCATGGAACGCATCCGTCGACTCATATTGGTAATTTGAGTTAATAATATAATCTGCAGTAGCGATATTGAGTAGCGCATCAATCAGTTCACCATGTTCCATAGCTTTACTGTTGTAGTCTTCAGCCCAACTGCCGTAATAGAGTGTTGTTAGTGCACTCGTCATTGCAGCACGGTGGCGATTACTCGCTAAAAAGTCTGCATTAAACATCTGCAAATAATCGGTAATTAAAGGCACGCTTTCTAAAATACGATCGGCGCTCGACCATGAAGTGAAAAACTCCATTAAGGTATCGCCAGCGGACGGAGTGATCTCAAACAGCTTAGGGTTCTTCGAATACTCAACAAGCGCACCGTAAACCGCATCAGCGGCTTGGGTATCGCTGTAAGTTAGGTCGTCGTTATAGAACTCAATGTAAAATGCACCGCGTAAGAAGTAGAACAAGTTACGCATCTCATAACCTGTGCTGCTGTCATAAGTCGCTGCCATAGAGGCGGCTTGATTAGCAACCGAAACCACATTTTCAGTTTGATAAGCTGCAACTGATACGGCATCATTTCTTGAATACAATTCAGAGATACACGAAATATCAGCTTGTCTAACTGCATCAAACAGCGCTTGACCCGATAGATTAGCGAGTTCACTGCTACAGATGTTATCTTCGCCTTCAGCAGCAGGACCAACAGCTCCCATCGGCCCTTCAACTTTCTTTTCTTTGCTCTTATCTATGTTCTGACGTTGAGTCTTTTCAGCATTTTTTTGCTTACCAGGCACATTAGCGCCCTTATCAAAGCGACTTTTAAGATCAGAACCGTGGGCTGCTTTAGAAGAAGCCTTTTCAGTTGGTGCGACTTCAGATGTTGCTAACGCAGCGCCTGGAAAAAGAATAGCTGAACAAGCCAGGGCTAAAGCATGAACTTTAAACTGACCCTTTCTAGCTTGTGATTTAGATGATTTGATTGACATGTTTGACTCCAATTATTCGCGACGATGTCGTTAAACCACCTAATACAGGGAAGTGATAATCAGACTTATATCGGGTTTGCTTGCCGCACCCACTTGTTGCGATATCTTTGCATTTGTTAAACTCTTGTAAACAACGAGTTAATTTATAATTTATACAATATCCATAATCAAGCATAAAAAAACATCTCACCATTAGTAACTATGCAACATCAGACCTTTGTGGTGAATGAACATTCAGGAGTCAAAGAAATGACTAATCAGTTAACCACTTTATCCGTGGCAGAAAAGTCTAAAACAGGGCTAGATTAACAATATAGGGCTTTGGCAATTAAGATTCAGTCTTTAGTGCTAAAAAGACGAGTTAGCTACTGAAAAAGTAATTTAAACACTGTAAACACCAGATTTAATACTAAATAATGAGTTCAGAGCAGTATCAGCAAGAGCTAAGTTTTTGTTATTTTATTATCAAATGAGTCTGAATTTTTCCTGTAAGCCACTGCGATTTTTTGTCTCTTATCGTAGGAGTAAATTGGTGATGTCAAAACTTGTCATCAACAATTATCAAACCGAAATCGAAGCCTAACAAACTGCTGCTGATGACTAAATATGCAATTTGTAATTGTTATGAATCATATATAACAAAAAAATATGTCTTATAAGATTAACTCTTTACGCATTAATCTGCTTAATAGCCTTTTACCCTTGCCTGCCTATCACGATAGGATATCGCCATATTTGTGATTATTTTTATCCTGTATAACAGGTAGGTTTAAGGCTATGGAACTTATTTTAACGATTGCGCTATTTGCATTCTCATCGGGGATCACGCCTGGGCCGAATAACATCATGCTGATGTCTTCGGGAGTGAACTTTGGCGTAAAACGCAGCCTGCCACATCTTAGCGGTATCTGTATCGGCTTTCCTGCGATGGTACTAGCCATAGGTTTGGGATTAAGTGCAGTATTTCAAAGTTATCCAGTGCTACACAGTATTATCAAATATGTCGGGATTAGCTACATGCTGTACTTGGCATGGTTAATAGCCAATAGCAGCGCCAAGATGAATGGCAAAGACACCGCCGCCCCCCTGTCTTTTATGCAGGCTGCTGCTTTTCAGTGGGTCAACCCTAAGGCATGGATCATGGGGATCGGCGCCGTTGCGACTTTTACCAGTATGAGCCAAGCATTAACGCCGCAAGTTGTTACCATCGCTTTAGTGTTCTTTTTTATCGCAGTGCCCAGCGCATTTGTTTGGCTAGGGTTTGGCGTGGCATTGAAACGACTATTAAAGAATCAAAAGCAGCAGAAAATATTTAATGTCACTATGGCACTCTTGCTTGTGTTATCGATCCTGCCTATGATCCAGCCATAACTCTTCCAAGGCTGCATCTGATGACTCAGATAATCAATCCCGAATTACAAGCATACGCAACAGAAACCGAAAACTGGGTTAAACAGGTGATTATGAAATATAACATCTGCCCCTTTGCCAGAAGAGAAGTCGAGCGAGCCAGTATTCGTTATGCGGTAATTGATGAGTCTCGCATGCAAGATGTGCTGCAAGCGCTTATCGAAGAATGTACTTATTTAGATGAACACACAGACATTGAAACTACGCTGTTTATCATGCCACGTGGTTTTGAAGGCTTTTACCTCTATTTAGATTTAGTCGATATTGCCAATGACCTGTTAATCGAACAAGGTTATGAAGGTGAGTATCAGTTAGCCAGTTTTCATCCAGATTATTGCTTTGAAGATGAACCCCAAGATTCGGCAGCAAACTATACTAATCGCGCGCCCTATCCGACGTTACACATTATCCGTGAATCCAGCATGGAATTAGCGCTAGCGACTTATGATGAGCCCGAAACCATCCCTGAGCGCAACATAGCTTTTGCCGAGCGTAAAGGTACTCAGTTCTTTGTAGACTTATTAGCGCACTGCAAAAAAAGCCAATAACCCTTTTCAACGGCTCAATGGCGACTCCATGTTGGTTGTAGCCAAATCATTAATTATCAAGATGTAGGACTAAAAAGCGAATGGCTAAAAAGTATTACGTGGTATGGGCTGGCCGTGAAACCGGCATTTTCACCAGCTGGGATTACACTAAAAAGCTGGTTGATAAATTTCCGCAAGCCAAATATAAGTCCTTCCCGAGTGAAGCCGAAGCTAAAGCTGCTTTCGCAAAGGCTCCGAGTTATGGCAATGCAGCCAAAAAGCCAACATCGGGACCCGCTAAAGCAAAATCAGCAGCTAAAGCCAGCGTAGATATCGATCTGACTTGCTGTGATGTGTCTATTTTTACCGACGGCGGTTGTGAACCAAACCCTGGTAAAGCCGGTTCAGGCGTAGCGGTTTACCATAAAGCGCAATTAACGGAGCTTTACTATGGCCTTTATAACGCTAATGGCACCAATAACTCGGCAGAGTTAAATGCCCTGCACCAAGCGTTATTAATTGCGGAAAAAGCATTAAAACAAGGTTTATCAGTACAGGTCTTAAGTGACTCGCAGTACTCAATAAACTGCATCACCAACTGGGCTTATGGTTGGAAAACCAAAGGCTGGAAAAGAAAAGTGGCAGGTGATATCAAGAACCTAGATATCATTCAGCAATCCCATCAGCTTTATGATGCGTTAAAAGATAAATTGGTGATTGCGCATGTTGCCGCTCACGTGGGCATTGAAGGTAACGAGCTGGCTGACCGTATGTCTATTTATGCTATCGATAAAAAAGATGTCGAATTTTGCCGCTACCCAGAGCCCATTGTTCTCAGTCAAATCCTCAGTCTCAGAGCGGGCTAATCCCAGTTCTGCAGCAAAATGACCTTAAGTTACACAGTTTGCACTTTATTGCCTTTTATTCGCGGCTCGAATTAGGTTTAAGGTGCCTGCTGTGGCACAATCGCCAGCATGAAAATCTACGTCCACATCCATAAAGCCCCTATTCGTGTCATCCGCATTGGAAGACGTCGTTTTTGGCTACGCTTAAAACGCGATATGTTAGTGTTAAAAGACGCGCTTGCTCAAGAAAAGCAGGAGACTAAAGATATGTTAGTCACCTACAAGCGCCACACTCGTAGACAAGCAACAAAAGAAGAACTATCAGAAGCCAACAAACAGTTTGCCGATCTATTAAAGGGGCTAAGTTTAGGCATGTTTGCCGTTTTACCTTTTGCCCCCATTACGATTCCACTGGTGGTAAAACTGGGTAAGATTGTTGGCGTCGACGTACTCCCTAGTTCTTTCAATAACATGTCAGAGCGTAAAGCAAATATTAGACGTGGCGCAATGAAGGCCAAACTAGAGTCTACTTCAGAGTAATAATTAAGCCGCGCTGACAGTTCTGCTGCAAGCCGCTTAACTTATTGAGCTGTTATTACCTGTAAACCTCTATCGCTGTAACTCCTCGTTAATTAACACTGTCACTACTTAAAATAACCTGCTGTCGTCTTTCTCCTAGAACGAAGGCCTGATACTCTTAGCCCTAAGCTATTCTCCTCATTAATAACAAAAAGAGTCCTTACATGAGCAACCTTATTATCTCTGGTGCTTCAGGCATCCCTTTATCCATTTTTAATAGCGACACCTTTGCCGCATGGCGCGAACAACAACCGCAGCGCATTCAAAACTGGCTCAACACCACCCAATTTAATGGCAAAGGCGTAAGCTTAATTCCAAGCGCCGATGGCGAGCTAGAACAAGTTGTCTTTGTCAGCGATAGCAATGATTCATACTGGCTTTGCGGCGAGCTTGCAAACCAACTGCCCGCAGGGCAATACCAGCTAAACGCAAGTGAACAGCAAATAAAAACTGCCGCGTTTAGTTGGGGTCTTGGCGCTTATCAGTTTGACCGCTATAAGAAAAGCACCAAGGAACTGCCAGTGCTTATCGTACCGACTCAAGCACAAGCTGATGAAGCCAATAAGTTGATCCGCTCAGTGTCATTAGTACGCGATCTGGTTAACACCCCCGCCGCAGATATGATGCCACAACACCTAGGTGACACCATGGCGGCGATGGCAGATGAGTTTGGCGCTGAAATCACCCAGATTATTGGTGACGAGTTACTTGAGAAAAACTATCCAACAATCCATATGGTTGGCCGCGCCAGTGAAAATCTGCCACGCTTAATCGACCTCACTTGGGGCGATGAATCAGCGCCAAAACTAACCCTTGTGGGTAAAGGGGTGTGTTTTGACTCTGGCGGACTCGATATAAAGCCTGTTTCAGGCATGCGCTTAATGAAAAAAGACATGGGCGGCGCAGCTCACGTCATAGGTCTAGCGCAGCTAATTATGGCCCACAACTTACCCGTTCGATTACGGGTATTAGTACCCGCAGTTGAGAACGCGGTATCGGCTAACGCCTTTAGACCAGGAGATGTCATCACCACACGTAAAGGCATCACTGTTGAAATCGACAACACCGACGCCGAAGGCCGCTTAGTCCTGTGTGATGCCCTAACTGAGGCCAATAACGACAAGCCTGAACTGGTGATTGATTTTGCCACGCTGACAGGGGCAATGCGCATTGCATTAGGCACCGAACTCCCAGGCTTTTTCAGTAATGATGACGACGTGGCAGCAGGTTTTACCGCATCGGGTCTTAAAGTGGACGACCCTGTATGGCGCATGCCGCTACATAGACCTTATTTAGAGTTAACCGGTAGTGATATTGCCGACTTGGCTAACTGCGCCAAAACGCCATTTGGCGGTGCAATTACTGCCGCGTTATATCTCGAAGAGTTTGTAGATAAAGGCATTAGCTGGAGCCACTTTGACGTTATGGCCTATAACGTACGTAAGTTACCGGGTCGCCCTGTTGGCGGTGAAGCCTTTGGTATTCGCGCGGTATTTGATTACCTGCAAAATCGCTTTAAAGCCTAATTAGCCTTAGCAAACATACCTATTAAAGGCCCGCATGTCGGGCCACATCTAAAACCTTACACCTCATACTCGATCGCATAGAGGATTTCGTTCACGATACGACATTAACCAGGTTAAAAAGTTTCCCTCAAAAATCCAATCTAGCTCACAATATTAATCAAACGAAGTATTACAGCCACTGTGATTGCGTATTCCGTCACAATCTAATATTCAATTATGGATATGATTCACATTGCTAATCCAATGTCGGATTATGAATATGAGAATAATAAAGTGAAAAAGCTACAGTTATCTATTTTAATTGGTGCGTTACTTGGCGCGCCTACGGTTGTAATGGCAGACGAATTCAAACCTTCTGTTGATTTAGGCGGTGCGGTTAAGGTTAAGTACTTCGTTGATGATGGCAATGAAGCCTCTAAATCAAATGGCGGTACATTCGCATTTGACGCATTAGAACTTGATATCGATAGCCAGATTAGTGAAAACTGGACTGCAAGTGCTAAGTACGTTTTCAAAAACTCTTCAAGCAACCATTTCATTAAATACGCTTATGCTGCGTACAATGGTGTTGAAGATTGGCAGTTCCAAGGTGGTGTGATCAGCAAGCCATTTGGTAATAAGAGCTTTATTTCTCACAACTGGTGGGAAAGTATCAACTACTACATGGGCTTTGAAGATGACTACGATCTAGGTGCTAAGGCTATTTATAGTACTGGTAACTGGACCTCTGAAGTTGCCTTCTTCAAGAACAGCGAATACTCATCATCAGATACCCGTGGTTACGGTGCTGACGGATTCACAGGTTCTGTTGGTGACAATACCTACAACAACGAAGAAACCAACACATTCAACATTCGTCAGTCTTACGTTTTAGACTTTGATAAGTTAACGGTACAACTAGGTGCATCGTTAGAATACGGTCAGTTATACGACACTCTTCACGATGACCATGGTACGTCTACAGCTTATGCTGTTCACTTAGATGCTCAGTACAGTGGTTACCAGCTACAGCTACAGATGGTCGATTATGACTATGACCAATATCAAGCGAATAAAGATGGACTATATGCGATGAAGATGGGCGGCGGCGCTTATGAAGTTGCAGCTAAGGGCCAAATCTTCGCAGCTAACATCGCCAAGACTATCGGTTATGACTGGGGTACAGTGACGCTTTATAACGACTACAGCCACTTAACACCAAACACTGATGTTAACGCTAGCCTAAATGACTCTGTGATCAACACGACAGGTATGAGCATTGCAGTATCTGATTTCTACATCTTTGTCGATCATATCTACGGTAAAAATGCGGTATGGATTGGTGGTCAACAAGGTCTTGGTATCGAAAACCAAGATGATGACTTCTACTCTCTATTCAACGTTAGTGTAGCTTACTACTTCTAATATTGATGACCCAGCGACTGACTTTGTGAGTTGCCATCACCCAAGGCTGATAAGGTATTAATACCTTCTCAGCCTTGGGTGAACCTTACTATCGACATAAAACAATAATGTTCAAATAGATTTCCCGAACTTATTTTCGTACTAGATTTCGAGCTTAAACCCACTTTTTCCTGCCTATAACCCTATAAAATTCACTCTTCACTCGCCGCTTTAACGTCTTAAATTGCCATCTCACTTAGAACTGCTAGCCAGAGCAAGCATAAACCTTCTACACACCCTATCGGCACAAAGGTTTAATTATCTGATTTAAGTCATAGAGATAGATAATTCACTTTTACGACAAAGCACTCTGCTCTATGCTGTCGACTTAAATAAAACACTCATTAATCGGATACTTTTTCGATCCAATAACGTTACTATCTAATCACTTAGTCAGCTAAGTTCGTGATATATACAGACTAAACTAACAGCAGGATGCTCAATATGAAACTCGCAATACTTCCTCTACTAGCCTTAATCACCTTTGCTAGCAACGCCTTTGCAGAACCCGCCTCAGCGGAAAGTGTTAAGCAGCTAATGCATAAAACAGGGGCGGGAGAGCTCGGTGTTCAAGCCATGAACCAGATGCTACCAGCGCTGAAAAACTTAGTTCCCGATGCACCTGAGGCATTTTGGAGCGACTACATGGCAAAGTTTAATCCAGATGATCTGATTAAAATGACAGTGCCTATTTATCAAAAGTATCTTACTGAAGACGAAGTCCAAGCACTTAACGCTTTTTATGATACACCTGCGGGTAAGAAGCTGATTAAAGTGCAGCCTCAGATCATGCAAGAATCTATGATGGCGGGTCAGCAGTGGGGACAAGCTGTCGCCCAAGATGTGATGACGAAATACCAAAAGCAGAAGCACTAAGCAAAAGTCATCGATGCGGCGTAATAGCGTTAACGCCATAACAAAGAGCAGCTAAGCTGCTCTTTGTTCTTTAGTACCATCCACTTACAAGCTAATAAAAATACCTGCTAGCGCGGCACTCATCAAGTTAGCCAGCGTGGCTGCTAGAACAGCCTTTAGGCCTAAGTTTGCCACTTCACTACGACGTTCAGGCGCCATCACTCCGATACTACCTAACTGAATAGCAATCGAGCCAATGTTAGCAAAGCCGCATAAAGCAAAGGTGATGATAACTTGAGAATGCATCGAGAGTTGATCTTTCACTTCGGTGAAATCCATAAAGGCAACAAACTCATTGAGAATTAACTTTTGGCCAATAAAGCTACCCGCTTGCATCATCTCACTGGCGGGAACGCCAATCAAAAATGCCACAGGTGCGAAGATATAACCCAGTAGATTTTGCATGGTCACGCCATCAAAGTTAAACCAAGTGCCCACTTGCTCAAGGCCTGCGTTGAACATAGCGATGACGCTAATAAAGGCCAGTAACATAGTACCGATAGCCACCGCGACACGCATACCATTCATCGCACCAGATGCCAATGCATCGATAGCATTGCCGTGCTCACTCTTGCTCATATCAACGGCTTGCTGACACGCTGGCGTCGCCGTTTCTGGTACTAGCAATTTCGCCATCATTAGGCTGCCTGGTGCGGCCATAAAACTTGCCGCTATCAAATATTTAAGCTCAACGCCTAGGCCTGCATAACCCCCTAACACGCTGCCTGCCACCGATGCCATTCCGCCCGTCATCACTGCAAATAGCTCAGATCGGGTCATCTTAGGTAAGAAAGGTTTTACTAGTAGTGGCGATTCACCTTGGCTTAAAAAGATATTGCCCGTTGTCACTAGTGATTCTGCGCGGCTTATGCCAAGCAGCTTTTGCAGTGCCCCACCGATAACTTTAATCACCCACTGCATGATGCCAAAGTAATACAGCAGAGAAATTAATGCGCTAATGAAAATAACCAGAGGTAATACACGAATAGCAAACACAAAGCTGTTAGTCGCAAGATCGCCAAACAAGAAGTTAATTCCCTCATCAGCAAAACTTAACACCGACGCGACTCCCTGACTTACTGAGCCCAGTATGTTCTGCCCCATAGGAAGATACAGTACCAATGCCGCTAAACAGGCCTGCAATGCAAATGCACCAAAAACCGTACGCCAGTTAATGGCATTGCGATTTTCAGAGAAAATCCAACCACAAACAATTAAAAACCAAATACCGACCAAGCTAATCAACAACGACATCATTTATCCCAAATTGAGCTACAAAGACGTAAGTTGCAGATGTTCTGAATAAGTGTATTCGATGGGGAAATGCTTTAAATAAAGCGACATTTGACGTCGACTAGCTGGCAATGATTGATAAAGCCTATCTAGTCGAGCGATTTGAGTGTCCGGCCATTGATACAAAAATGAAGCATCTAAAACTTACAAAAGTTTTGCCGGTCCAACTCCGTGGGTTGATCACTTCTCCATGTAGCGGCTTGTATTAATACCAATCAGTATAAGAAGTTGCTCTACTCAGAGCGTTTTTTGGCAAACTAATTCAAGGCGAATAGCTGAAAGAATGGTTATTCCCTTGTAAAGCTGTTCAACGCAGAAGTAGGCAGCCAAAAACGCTCCAGAATGGCGAGTTTTAGCAGTTCAGATGCTGTGTTAACGAGCTTAACCGTAGAACAACTATGCTCTTCACTCGTTGCCTTGCCTCATAACCGCTAAATTCTCGCTGAGTGACCAAATCTTTATATTGATTGGTATAAGCTGGCAGTGAACGAGACGTTCTAGCCGGAACGGGATTATACGAACCGATACAAAGATTAACAGTCGTTAATCTAATTTAATTACAGAATGTGTTGCAAAAGCGATCCGGTCGCAAAGATAACGGGATCGCGATCACGTAAGTTAATAACACTCCAGATTTAAACGTGTCTCGGGGTAAGCGCTTTGCAGCTAGGGTTTATAAGGTTTTTGTAGGCAAAGAGACATAATGATACCGAAGCAAATTCCTTGGGTGATCATGGCTGTGCCCCCATAACTAAAAAAGGGTAATGGGCTGCCCATTACTGGCAGTAAACCACTCACCATCCCCATATTAATAAAGGCATATAAAAAGAAACTAAGCGCAAAAGTGGCACTGACTAGGCGATTGAATGATGATTTACATTGGTATGCTAACCAAATGACTCGTCCTGTAATAAACAAATAAAGTCCTACCAAGAGTAAGCATCCAATAAAACCCCACTGCTCAGCATAGGTAGAAAAAATAAAGTCAGTGTGACTTTCCGGAATAAATCCAAGTTGCCCCTGCGTCGCATTAGTCCAACCTTTGCCATGCATTCCCCCAGAGCCAATTGCAATCAATGATTGAATAATCTGGTAACCCGCACCGAGGGGATCGGATTCAGGATCTAGAAATTGAGTCACCCGCTTTTTTTGATAGGCTTCCATGACAAAAACCCACAAAATAGGGACAGTGACCGCCACACCAGCAATAAACGAACCAATAATTTTCCAGCTCATTCCAGCAAAATACAACACAAATAAAGCGTAGATAACAGTGAAGATAGCCCCATCTAGATCCGGCTGAATAAATATCAATCCTGCAGGAACCGAAGTGACAAGTAGACAGATAATGATTTTCTTAATATCTGGGCGTCCACCATCGGCAACGAGTAGCCATGCAACCATCAAGGGGATAGCAACTTTGACTAATTCAGAAGGCTGGAATCGAATCGGGCCAATAACTAACCAGCGCTGAGAGCCATTAGTACTATCACCAGCAAATATGACGCCGAGCAATAAAAGCACTGCCAAAGCATATAGATAGGGAGTTGCTCGCTGATATCGTAGCGGTGGGATGACAGACATAACAACAATGCAGCCAATTGCAATGCAGGCCCTAATAAGGTGTCGCTCTAACATAGACTCACTGAAACCGCTGGCGCTCCATACCGTGAGTGAGCCAAGCAGAATCAACAACGAAATAGCAAGTAGTAAAGGGAAGTCAATTCGAGGTGTGTATTTAAACATATCTTTTATCATTCAATATAAAACATCAAGCAGAGAAGCAAGCTGAAAGACAAGCAAACTGGTGACCATAATTCCGGAGAGTATAAACGTTTTTACTATTATTAAAATCAGCTTGTTTAAGCCCTTGTTTGATCCCTTATTTAAGTTGTTTTTATAACTACATTGCAGCTAAATATTTACACAACAAAGACAATAGATGTGTTCAATAAAAGTACCGCCCCACCGAGATCCCACTAATCCGTTATTTTTATCGCATGCAATGATATTACCGAATGCTAAAGCATCCGGTAATTTGTTTGAACGTCGGCTATTTAAAGCAACGGCGATATTGAAAAGCCTGCTATACCTATTGCGCCCCCATTAACTTATCGGAGACTCGAAACCTTCAGGCTTTAACGCCACTAACGAGCACTTAATCGAGCGCAATATATTCTCAGCGGTATTGCCGATAACAAAACCAGGAATACCTGTCCTTGCCAAGGTCCCCATGACTAAGATATCGATATTCTTCCCGTTGACGAAGCGTGGAATTTGAACATCTGCAGCACCTTGCAGATGGTGAATGATAATTTCACCATCAATGCCGGATTGTTCAATAAGGCTGTCTAATGCGTCGCGGTGACGTATTCTGGTGGCATCAAGTTCTGCGTTAAGTTCGTCCTGATCAATCTTAATCCACAGACTATTTCTTAGATAACTCTCGAGTTGATACTCCCAACAAGATAAAACATGCAGGCGATAGTCACATCGATTAGCAATATCACGTGCTAACTGCAACATTCTGAGTGAAAGAGTATTTTCTTCAAGACTTGAACTAATAGGGTCTATCGCGACTGCAACCTGTCGTTTATCCAACTGTTGATGAACTGAACGATTAAGCCAAACAGGGCATGGGCATTTACGCAATAATGTCATATCGATAGCTGTAAATCCCACGCCAGTTTCAGCCAAGGGTTCGGCATCTTTAATCAATAGATCATGACCATGCTTTAGGATGTCTTTGATGATGTTTACCGCGGGTTTTTCACCACTTAAGATTTGCAGCGACAAAGGAACATCCGCTTCCGCAATATGATTTTGCAGCCTACTTTTGTCTATTTGCTGATTGACAGTTTGCCGCAAGGCATTTTCATAGGTGTCTTTATATTGAATGAGTTTGGCTGAGAGTGCGGGGCAAGCAATCAAGCCTTCCACCTGTGCATTATTGGCTTGAGATAGTCGTAGAGCTTGCCCAATGGAGTCACTGTCACTAGGTAATCCTTGACTAACATATAAGATTTTCTTGAAGCTTTTCATGTCTACCTCTGTGATGTGGAGCACCTTGAGGGCTTTCGTTATGTTTTAAGTTAAGTTTTAAGTTAAGTTTTAAGTTAAGTTTTAAGTTGAGTTTTAAGCTGAATTTAAAATGTCTCGTTTGCTCCATCCCTTACCGAGCAAAAACACAGCTAAACGCAACAGGTCCTTTCAAGTATTGTTCTACACCGGAAAATTTGCCAATGGCGAGCGTTAAATAAGAAGTGTGAAATGATGCGATATGGACGCAGCGCGATGATAGGCACAACAAGATGCCGCCCGTCGTTGATTTGGGCTTCACTGTTCATCATAAATATTATTGGCTATAGGGTGATGCTAGAGCTTGCTGCTTAGATCGACAACGAAGACATCCATAATTATTTTCAGCACTTATCACCCTCAATCACAACTCAAATGGCCAGGGCTTTTCACTCATGCCCTTGCTTAAGGGGCTGTAATCACAAGCTAAACACGACTTATGAATAAACTTTCGGCAACTTAAAGGAAATCACGACAACGAAGACATCCATAATTATTTTCAGCACTTATCACCCCAATCACAACTCAAATGGCCACGGATTTTTACTCATGCCCTTGCCTAAGCACTGTAATCACAAGCTAAATACCACTTATGAGTAAACTTTCGGAAAATTAAAGAAAATCACACAGCAGAAACGCCAAACATCTGTTTGGTAACATAATATGGGTTAAGCAGGTTTAAAATAAACTAACTACAATCTAGCCATCGGTGACAATTGGCGACAACGAAGACATCCATGACAACGAAGATGACAACGGAGACATCCACAATTATTTTCAGCACTTATCACCCCAATCACAACTCAAATGGCCACGGATTTTGACTCATATCTTGCCTAAGCTCGGCAATTACAAGCTGAACATGACTTGCGAGCAAAATATCAGCCATTAAAATGAAAATCACACAGCAAAAACGCCCAAACATCAGTCTGGTAGCGTAAAAAGGGTTAAGCAGGTTTAAAATAAACTAACTACAATCTAGCCATCGGTGACAATTGGCTGCACCTTGTCGTCGTTTACGCTCTAGGTGTTCACAATACGTCGATAATTCTTGAGTGTTGCCCACTGCGCCTTTGAAGATTTTCGTGAACTCGGCGGTCATTTTAAGCCAGTTCTCGGCAGGAATGTTTAAGCGGTGCAACAACTGCTGTGAGGATTGGCTGATAGCACCTCGTTTATCATGACGTTGGATTCGACCTGTATCATCAATGAGTTGTAGATAATCTTTTGCATTAAACATGAGCCCTTTAGGCATATCTTGATGCTCATCGCCTACAAAAGGGAGTAGCGATTTAGGTTGTTCGCCGTTAACTGCCGCTTTGATGCGCAGCTGGATACTGGTGAAGTCTGAGGTGTCTGGGGATGTAGCAATATTGGCTCGGATAGGGTTCAGGTCGACATAGGCCATACAAGCCAGCACCGCCGCGTCATCAAGTAACGCTTGCGACTTAAAGCGCCCTTCCCAAAAACGACCCTTGCACTTATCTTCAGCATTGGCCTTTCTGGCAATGGGTTCATTAAGTGCCCGCATAAACCAGGAGATATCCATGAGCCTTAGCCGGTACTCTTTTATCCGCTTATTGATGATTGCTTGTTGATAAGATTCAAGAGGTTCAGCTTTAATAAAATAGTGATTCAAGCTATCGCCTTTGAACAGTTTTTGCCATTGGGAAACAACCTCGATATCTGACCAGCTCTTAGCCAACTCAGCATCAACCCGCAATACAAGGTGCAGATGATTACTCATCACAGCAAAAGCACAAATATCGATTGCGAACACTTCAGCTAGCTGCAATAGTCGACCTTCCACCCAGTCACGCCTATGCTCATAGGATTGTCCCGTGTGAATATCAACCCCGCACAGGAATGCCTTTCTAACACAGCGACTTATGCAGTGGTAATAAGGTGTATCCTCCAAGCTTACTAACGCTTTTCTTGGCGTTGGCATAACAAACTCCTCTCTTCAGCCTTAACTCAAGCTTAGTAGACGAGCCTCTATCTAACAATTCTGGGTGTCTGGGTTATTCTTGCCTAAGCACTGTAATCACAAGCTAAATACCACTTATGAGTAAACTTTCGGAAAATTAAAGAAAATCACACAGCAGAAACGCCAAACATCTGTTTGGTAACGTAATATGGGTTAAGCAGGTTTAAAATAAACTAACTACAATCTAGCCATCGGTGACAATTGGCTGCACCTTGTCGTCGTTTACGCTCTAGGTGTTCACAATACGTCGATAATTCTTGAGTATTGCCCACTGCGCCTTTGAAGATTTTCGTGAACTCGGCGGTCATTTTAAGCCAGTTCTCGGCAGGAATGTTTAAGCGGTGCAACAACTGCTGTGAGGATTGGCTGATAGCACCTCGTTTATCATGACGTTGGATTCGACCTGTATCATCAATGAGTTGTAGATAATCTTTTGCATTAAACATGAGTCCTTTAGGCATATCTTGATGCCCATCGCCTACAAAAGGGAGTAGCGATTTAGGTTGTTCGCCTTTAACTGCCGCTTTGATGCGCATTTGGATACTGGTGAAGTCTGAGGTGTCTGGAGATATCGCTATATTGGCTCGGATAGGATTGAGGTCGACATAGGCCATACAAGCCAGCACCGCCGCGTCATCAAGTAACGCTTGCGACTTAAAGCGCCCTTCCCAAAAACGACCCTTGCACTTATCTTCAGCATTGGCCTTTCTGGCTATGGGTTCATTAAGTGCCCGCATAAACCAGGAGATATCCATGAGTCGAAGTCGGTACTCTTTTATCCGCTTATTGATGATGGTTTGTTGATAAGATTCAAGCGGCTGGGCTTTTACAAAGTCGTGATTCAGGCTATCGCCTTTGAACAGCTTTTGCCATTGGGAAACAACCTCGATATCTGACCAGCTTTTCGCTAACTCGGCATCGACCCGCAATACAAGGTGCAGATGATTACTCATCACAGCAAAAGCACAAATATCGATTGCGAACACTTCAGCTAGCTGCAATAGTCGACCTTCCACCCAGTCACGCCTATGCTCATAGGATTGTCCCGTGTGAATATCAACCCCGCACAGGAATGCCTTTCTAACACAGCGACTTATGCAGTGGTAATAAGGTGTATCCTCCAAGCTTACTAACGCTTTTCTTGGCGTTGGCATAACAAACTCCTCTCTTCAGCCTTACCTAAAGCTTAGTAGATGAGCCTCTATCTAACAATTTTGGGTGTCTCGGTTATTTTCTGCAAGAGATATCCATGAGTCGAAGTCGGTACTCTTTTATCCGCTTATTGATGATTATTTGTTGATAAGATTCAAGCGGCTGGGCTTTTACAAAGTCGTGATTGAGGCTGTCGCCTTTGAACAGTTTTTGCCATTGCGTTACAACCTCGATATCTGACCAGCTCTTAGCCAACTCAGCATCGACCCGCAATACAAGGTGCAGATGATTACTCATCACTGCAAAAGCACAAATATCGATTGCGAACACTTCAGCTAGCTGCAATAGCCGACTTTCGACCCAGTCACGCCTATGCTCATAAGATTGTCCCGTGTGAATATCAACCCCGCACAGGAATGCCTTTCTAACACAGCGACTTATGCAGTGGTAATAAGGTGTATCCTCCAAGCTTACTAACGCTTTTCTTGGCGTTGGCATAACAAACTCCTCTCTTCAGCCTTAACTCAAGCTTAGTAGACGAGCCTCTATCTAACAATTCTGGGTGTCTTGGTTATTGTTTGTCAACTATTTTCTTCATTATTTATCAGCTTGTTATGCGTTTACACTGTACTTTAAATCGTTAACTTCATCACCAGTTATACCACGAAAGCCCCAACAATGTTTCGGTTGCTCTTTAATTGTGATTTCGATGTCTACAGGTGAAATTTTTAGATCTGACTCTATTCCTGAAAATAGTGATTTAATTAAATTTTTCTTCGTTTCAGTTTGACGACCTTCCATCATATTTATTTCAATGACAGTATAATTATCAGATCGACCACCTGGATAATAAAAGTCAGACTTATCCATAGGAATAAACCGATGTGCCCGCTTATCTTCGGGCATACCGAGTACAGATTTCATTGAATCATGAATGACATCTGAAAGCTTAGATTTAATTGGGTTAAGATTTTCTTTAATTCCGTAGATGACGATCATGCCAAAATATCCCTAAACGTATAACGCCCTGCTAATAAGTGAACCTAGTGCTGGCGGGCGATTTGCGCAGCAAATGGCATGACAGCCTTGGTGAACCTGGATTTAGCAGCTTGTTATAACTTGCAAAAGTCAAATGACTCCTTAGCTACGATTGACTCAATGTTTTTCCTGTGTTCATTATCATTTTTGACAAGTAACTCAACACCTTCCCTAGCTAAGTCCAACCGATCCTGCTTAAAAGCTTCCAAAATTAGTGTGTGTTTGTTCATTTGAGATATTGAGTCACTGGCAAACGTCTGAACTGTATACTTAGCCCCGTCTTTGGCACCCACTTTATATCCAAAAAAGTATGAACCAAAAGAACATCCCAATGTTGCTAGAATAAATAAAGTTATGTGTAATTTCATAGTGAGTTATAACATTTGTATAGTGCGTTGCGCGTATATTTAGCAAAACGCGCATGCGCATTTAATAAACCTATTATTTAAGCTACGACTAAGCGAAGTCATTGATTAATAATCACTCTAGCAAAGCCCTACTGGATAAACGAGCAAAAAACTGGAAAATGAGCATTGGTATTGATGTTGAATCGAAAGTAATTCGTGATTATTACTTATCGATTCGTAAAAGTAGGCCAGCAGGCTCTCCACAGTTCTTTCCTGCTTATCGCCTGTAACTTGAAAAGGGGCATTTCCAATGCTAGATAGCAAACCACTACGGCCTAATAAATACACCAATTATCCGGTGTAGATACGGCCGTGACCGTCCATGACATGGTGAGAGATAACGATGAAGCTACCAGTTCAAACTCGCCACCTGGTAGCACCAAACAAAAAATGTAATCAGCCTTTATTCGAAGATAAACTCGTTTTGGGGCATTTCCGTGTTAGGCACCAAACCGCTATGGCTTAAATGAGTACTCCAATTATCCGGTGTAGATACGGCTGAAGCCGTCGAAAACAGGGATGTTTTCGTTGAGCCTACATGGACGTACTTGCAACGATATCCATATCTAATAGCCAGTTCAGCATATATGGACCCATCCAGTTTGCAAGATGTTTGATATCAATTTTGAGAAGAGTTCATTGCACCCATATATTCGGCCTGTTATAGAGGTAATACTCTGGCCCTGATGGATATTTGCTTCTACTTTCCTTATCATCCTTACGGCTTCTTTAGAGCCAATGCCGGGCAAAGGTTTTAAGTAGAACAGTCTGACTGTCTCATCATCAATTCAATTATCTTGGCAACTTGGTGGTTGGTAAAA